>NZ_JALNUQ010000014.1:0-64146 GCF_026540875.1 Sphingomonas sp. GM_Shp_2 | reverse complement strand
CCGTGACCGTGGCGACCGCGAGCGCCAACGCCGCGACCGCCAGCGGAATTGGGACCGCGAGCGCGGCTGGGACCGCAGCGACGCCGACTGGCGCGATTTCGGCGGCGACCAGTGGCGCTCGGCCGAGCGGCGCGACTGGGGCAGCCGCTGGAACCGTGGCTGGCGCGAGGATGGCCGCTACGACTGGTCGCGCTGGCGCTCGGCCAATCGCAACCTGTACCGCCTGCCGCGCTATTACTCGCCCTATGGCGGCGCCGGCTATCGTCGCTTCGGGCCGGGCGCGGCGCTCGACCCCATCTTCTTCGGCCAGAACTATTGGCTGTCGGACCCCTTCGTCTATCGCCTGCCGCCGACCTACGCCCCCTATCGCTGGGTGCGCTATTACAATGACGCGCTGCTCGTCGACATCCGCCAGGGCCTGGTGGTCGACATGGTGTACGACATCTTCTGGTGACCGGGGGCCTATCCGCCCCCTTGCCTTTGTGCCCACGCCGGAGCAATTCCCGTCCCATGTCGATCTTCGCCCGGAAGCCCAAGACCACCTCCAAGCTGCGCGAGGCCGCCGGTACCCACACCGCGCGCGCGCTCGACGCCAATCCCGCGGTCACCCGTGTCGGGGTGGAAACCGCGCAGATCTATTACCATGCCGGCTTCCTCTCGCCGGAACAGTGCGACGGGCTGATCGCGCTGATCGATGCCAACAACCGTCCCTCGACGCTGTTGTCGGATCGACCGGACGTCGGCTTTCGCACCTCGCACAGTTGCGACATGAACCGCTATGATCCCGCGGTGCAGCCGATCGACGAGGCGATCGCCCGCCTGCTCGACATCGCGCCCGAACGCGGTGAAACGATGCAGGGCCAGCGCTACGCTCCCGGCCAGCAATTCCGCGCCCATCACGACTATTTCCACGAAAGCGAAAGCTATTGGGAAAAGGTGAAGGTGCATGGCGGCCAGCGCACCTGGACCGCGATGATCTACCTCAACGACGTGGAGGATGGCGGCGCCACCTGGTTTCCGCATGCCGGCATCAAGGTCGCGCCCCGGCGCGGCATGCTGCTCGCCTGGAACAACATGAAGCCCGATGGCAGCCCCAACGAAATCACCCTCCACGAGGGGATGCCCGTCGTGGAGGGTGTGAAGTACATCATTACCAAATGGTTCCGCGAGGGCAACTGGGTCAACTGACCCCGCCCGGCGGCGAACGGGGCTCCCGGTCGATCCGGGAAGCCCCCGCCCCTCAGGCGATCTGCCGCGCCTTGGGCGCCGCCTGGCGCACCTCTTCATCGACATGGTCGGCGAACTTCGCGAAATTGTCGACGAACAGGTCGACCAGCTTCGCCGCCGTCGCGTCATAGGCGGCCTTGTCCGCCCATGTCTCGCGCGGGTCCAGCATCGCCGCGTCGACACCCGCCACCGCCACCGGTACCCGGAAGCCGAAATAGGGATCGGTGCGGAAGGTCGCGTCGTTCAGGCTGCCGTCCAGCGCCGCGTTCAACAGCGCGCGCGTCACCTTGATCGGCATGCGCTGCCCGACGCCGTACTTGCCCCCGGTCCAGCCGGTGTTGACCAGCCAGCAATCGACCTGCCCCTTGGCGATCCGCTCCTTCAGCAGATTGCCGTAGACCGACGGATGGCGCGGCATGAACGGCGCCCCGAAACAGGTGGAGAAGGTCGCGTCGGGCTCGGTCACGCCGATCTCGGTTCCCGCAACGCGCGCGGTATAGCCCGACAGGAAATGATACATCGCCTGTTCGGGCGTCAGCTTGGCGATCGGCGGCAGCACGCCGTAGGCGTCCGCGGTCAGCATGACGATGTTGCGCGGCACGCCGCCCATATTGTCGGCCGAGGCATTGGGGATGAAGTCGATCGGATAGGCGCCGCGGCTGTTCTCGGCCAGGCTGTTGTCGTCCAGGTCGAACTGGCGCGTCATCGGATCCATCACCACATTTTCCAGAACGGTGCCGAACCGCTTGGTGGTGGCGAAGATTTCCGGTTCCGCATCGCGCGACAGGCGGATCATCTTGGCGTAGCAGCCGCCCTCGAAATTGAACACCGCGGTGTCCGACCAGCCATGCTCGTCATCGCCGATCAGGGTGCGCGCCGGGTCCGCCGACAGCGTCGTCTTGCCCGTGCCCGACAGGCCGAAGAACACCGCGGTCGACCCGTCCGCGCCCATGTTCGCCGAACAATGCATCGGCATCACGCCCGTCGGCGGCAACAGATAGTTGAGGATGCCGAACACCGACTTCTTCATTTCGCCGGCATATTTGGTGCCGCCGATCAGGACCAGCTTCTCGGTCATGTTGACCGCGATCACCGTTTCCGAACGGCAGCCATGGCGCGCCGGGTCGGCCCGGAAGCTCGGCAGGTCGATGATCGTGTATTCGGCGGCGAAATCGCGCAATTCGCTTTGCGCGGGGCGCACCAGCATCGTGCGGATGAACAGGTTGTGCCACGCCAGCTCGGTCACCACCCGCACGCTGACGCGGTGCTCGGGCTGCGATCCGCCGTACAGGTCCTGGACGAACAGCTCGTCCTTGTCCTCCAGCGCGCTGAAGAAATCCGCCTTCAGCGCGGCGAAGTGCGCCGGCTCCATCGCCGCGTTCGACTTGCCCCACCATACCGTGTCGCGCGTCTCGTCATCCTTGACGATGAACTTGTCCTGCGCGGAGCGGCCGGTATGCCGCCCGGTTTCCACCACCAGCGGACCGTCGGCGGACAATTTGCCCTCGCCGCGCGCCACCGCCATCTCGGTCAACTGCGCCGTCACCCGGTTCCAGTGCAGCGTCGCGCGGGTTTCGATCCCCTGGGCTTCCAGACCGATGTTCGGAATGCGCTCACTCATCACGTTCTCCATAGCCCGGCGTCGATGGACGCCAGCACCTGATTGCCCCGTCGATCAGCGTCATAGCGCGGCTGCGTTTAACACGTCAAACATTCTGTTGAACATGTCAAACAAACGCGCCCAGAATAGCGAGGCGGTTGAGCGGCGGATCGGTTTGGCCTAATCCCGGGATCAGCCATGCGGATCGAAAGGCACCCTGCACGATGACGGCCACGATCGCGCTCGTCGATGACGACCGGAACATCCTCACCTCGGTGTCGATCGCGCTGCAGGCGGAAGGGTTTCTGACGCGCATCTATGCCGATGGCGAAACCGCGCTGAAGGCGTTGATCGACAATCCCGCTGACCTCGGCATCTTTGACGTGAAGATGCCGCGCATGGACGGCCTGGAACTGCTCCGCCGCTTGCGCGAGAAAAGCCAGATCCCGGTCATCTTCCTCACCAGCAAGGACGACGAGCTGGACGAGGCGCTGGGGCTGGCGATGGGTGCGGACGACTATATCGCCAAGCCCTTTTCGCAGCGCCTGCTCATCGCCCGCGTCCGCGCCATCCTGCGCCGCTCCGAAATCACCCAGCCGGGCGCCGCCGCCCCAGCCGGCGGCGCGGCGGAGGCGCCCACCGGCCCCCTGGTCCGCGGCCGCCTGACCATGGACCCGGCGCGTCACCGCACCACCTGGAACGGCGAGGCGGTGACGCTGACTGTCACCGAATTCCTGATCCTCGAAACGCTGGCGCAGCGGCCGGGCATCGTGCGTACCCGCAACCAGTTGATGGATGCCGCCTATCAGGACGACATCTATGTCGACGATCGCACGATCGACAGCCATATCAAGCGACTGCGTCGCAAGTTCCGGCAGGTCGATCCCGAATTCGACTCCATCGAAACGCTGTATGGCGCCGGCTACCGATTCTCCGAGGAGTGAGACCTCCGACCTTGCGCTGCGCTGGTCGGGGCAGATCTCGCTCACGCGGCGTATCCTGGCGGTCAACATCTTCGCGCTGCTTCTGCTCGCGGGTGGCTTCTTCTATCTCGATTCCTATCGCAGCCGTATCATGGACAGCCGCGTCGCGCAGGCCGGGCGCGAGGCGCGGCTGGTGGCGGAGGCGATCGGCACCGTCGTGCAGGACCAGCGCGACCGGCTGATCCTGCGTCTCGCCGCCGATACCGATACCCGCATCCGCCTCTACGATCCCGCCGGCGCGCTGGTCGCCGACAGCCGGACGCTGGGCCTGCGCAACGTCGTGCTGCGCGATCCCGACAAGCAGGGCTGGCGCGCGGCCAGCGCACGCCTGCTCGATGCCGTGATCGATACCGTGGCCGGCGCCGCCCGCGCGCCGCTCTACCGCGAGCAACGCGACGGACGCGGCTGGCCCGACGTGGTCGCGGCGCAGGCGCGCGGCGTGATCGCCACCAGCGTCTGGCGCGCCCCCGATCGCACGCCCGTCATCACCGCCGCGGCGCCGGTTCGCGGCGGCGGCACCGTGATGACCACGATCAACGCGCGCGGCATCACGAAGACGGTGCGCAGCGAACGCTTCCGCCTCAGTGTGGTGCTGGGCGTCGTCACGCTCATCTCGGTGCTGTTGTCGCTGTTCCTCGCCCGCACCATCGTCCGTCCCTTGCGCCGCCTCGCCCGTGCCGCCGTCCGCGTCCGCCTCGGCCGCGCGCGTGAGGTCGTCGTGCCGCGCCTGCCCGATCGCCGCGACGAACTCGGCATGCTGGCCCGCGCGCTGTCCGACATGAGCCTGGCGCTGCGCGACCGCATCGACGCGACCGAGGCCTTTGCCGCCGACGTCACCCACGAGCTCAAGAACCCCCTCGCCTCGCTCCGCTCCGCCGTCGAAAGCCTCGACCGGATCAAGGACCCGGCGCTTCAGCAACAGCTTCTCGCCATCGTGCGCGACGACGTTCACCGGCTCGACCGCCTCATCACCGATATCTCCGACGCCTCCCGCCTCGATGCGCAGCTCAGCCGCGCCAAGTTCGAGCCCGTCGACATCGTCGCCCTCATTCGCGCTCTGCTCGACCAGCGCATCGCCCGCGGGGTGGAACGCGACATCCGCCTGCGCCTCGATGCGGTCGGCCCCGCCGACTGGATCGTCCAGGGCGAGGGCGCGCGGCTGGAGCGTGTGTTCGAGAACCTGATCGAAAACGCCATCTCCTTTTCGCCGAACGGCGGCACCGTCGCGATCGGCGTTGCGCCCGACGGCGGCACGCTGGTCGTCCGGGTCGAGGATGAAGGCCCCGGCGTGCCGGAAGAGGCGCGCGAGGCGATTTTCCGCCGCTTCCATTCGGATCGCCCGGAAGGCGAGGAATTCGGCCGGCATTCCGGTCTCGGCCTCGCCATTGCGCGAACGATCGTGGAGGCGCATCAGGGCAGCATAATCGTCGAATCGCGAGAGGACCGGATCAGGGGTGCGCGTTTCGTCGTGCGCATGCCGCTGGCCCCGTCTCGCTGACACGGAGCGCGAACACCCTGGCGATACCATCTTCCGAAACGCTGCACGCCAGTTGCGTGGCGATCGGCGACCATGCGGTGCTGATCGAGGGGCGCTCGGGTGCGGGCAAGTCCGACCTCGCGCTGCGCCTGATCGATCGCGGCGCGCGGCTGGTCAGCGACGATTACACGCTGCTGGTCCGTGACCGCGACCGGCTGCTCGCCCGCGCGCCCGCCACCATCGCCGGCCGGATCGAGGTGCGCGGCCTCGGCATCGTGGACATGCCCCATGTCGAACATGTGCCGGTCGCGCTGATCGTGCGGCTCGACGAGACACCCGCCCGCCTGCCGGAGCGTCGCACCCGCCGCGTCGCGGGTGTCGCGATCCGCGAACTCGCACTCGATCCCATTCCCGCATCCGCGCCGATCAAGGTCGAACTGGCCCTGGCGCATCCCGAGGCGACACCCGAATGATCCCCAAACGCATCCTGCTCGTGACCGGCATGTCCGGGGCGGGCACCTCCACCGTTCTCAAGACGCTGGAGGATCTGGGCTGGGAAGTCGTCGACAACCTCCCCCTGGACCTGCTCGACGCGCTGCTCGACTCGCCGCCCCCGGCGGGTGCTTCGCCCGAACTCCGCCCCCTGGCGGTCGGCCTGGGCGTGCGCACCCGCGGCTTTGCGCCCACCGCCTTCATGGAGCGCAGCGAGCAACTGCACGAGCGATCCGATCTCGCGGTCGAGACGCTCTTTCTGACCTGTGGTTCGGCCGAACTGAAGCGGCGCTATTCGGAAACCCGCCGCCGCCATCCGCTCGCGCTCGATCGCCCCGCACAGGACGGGATCAGCGAGGAGGGCGCGCTGCTCGGTCCGCTTCGCGAGCGCGCCGACCGGCTGGTCGAGACGACCAACATGAACGCGCACGACCTCGGCCAATGGGTGCGCGCCGCCTATCCGGTCGCCGGGCTGAGCGCGCCCGTCCTGTCCGTCACGTCCTTCGGCTTTTCCCGTGGTCTGCCCCGCAACGCCGATCTCGTCTTCGACATGCGCTTCCTCCGCAACCCGCACTGGGTCCCCACCCTGCGCCCCGGCACCGGCCTCGACGCCGACGTCGCCACCTACGTCCAATCCGACCCCGCCTACGAACCCGTCCTCGCCCAGATCGAGGCCCTGCTCATCACCCTTCTCCCCCGCTACCAGGCGGAAGGAAAATCCTACGTCACCATCGCCATCGGCTGTACCGGAGGGAGACACCGCTCCGTCCATGTCGCCGAACGGATCGGCGCACGGTTGCGCGAAGCCGGATTTTCGCCCACGGTGGCGCACCGCGATCTCGGGGCGGTGCCCAAGGACTCGCTGGAAGGGCGCCGCCCGGCGGCCCCTGCTGAAATGCCGTGATGCCCAAGAACAATGCTGGCAAAGATTTGTGATGGATGTACGTGTCTGACATGATCGGTCTGGTTCTTGTGACGCATGGTCGGCTCGCCGATGAGTTCGTGACCGCGATGGTGCACGTCGTCGGCCCGCAGGAACGCGTGGCGACGATCGCCATCGGGCCGGAGGATGACATGGAAACGCGCCGCGCCGACATCGCCGCCGCCATCGGTCAGGTCGATGCCGGCCGCGGCGTCATTGTCCTGACCGACCTGTTCGGCGGCACCCCCTCCAACCTCGCCATCTCATTGATGGAACGCGGCCGGGTGGAAGTCATTGCGGGGATGAACCTGCCAATGCTGATCCGCCTCGGTTCGGCGCGCAAGTCGATGAAGGTGGTCGATGCGGTCGCCGCCGCGCGGGAGGCGGGGCGCAAATATATTTCCGTCGCCTCCGAAGTGCTGGGCGAGGCCGCGGCATGAGCGGCCTGTCGCGCACGGTGCAGATCACCAACCGGCGTGGCCTTCACGCCCGCGCCAGCGCCAAGTTCGTGACGCTCGCTTCCTCCCAGCCCTGCGAGGTGCAGGTTGCCAAGGACGGCAGCGGCGCGGTCACCGGCACGTCGATCATGGGCCTGATGATGCTGGGCGCAGCGATGGGTGACGAGATCACGATCAGCGCGAACGGACTGGGCGCGGAGGATGCGATCGCGACCCTTGCGGCCCTTGTCGAAGGCAAGTTCGGCGAAGATTGATGCCGCGCGAGATTACCGCTTATTCCAATCCACTGGTGAAGCGCGTCCGCGATCTGCGGGACAAGCGCCACCGTCGTGAGGCACGTCAGTTCCTGGCCGAGGGCCTGCGCATCCTGACCGAAGCCCGCGAGACGGGGCGCCTGCCGCGCCTGCTGTTCTTCGCCCGGCCGAGTGCGCAGCATCCACTCGTCCGCGACCTCGTTGTCGCCGTCGAGCAGAATGGCGGCGAGGCGATCGAAACCACGCCGGACATTCTGTCCAAGCTTTCCGGCAAGGATAATCCCCAGGCGGTGGTCGGTGTGTTCGACGAGTTCGGCACCACCCTGGATGCGCTGGACCGGACTTCCGCCGGCATCTGGCTGGTCGCGGAACGGCTGCGCGATCCCGGCAATCTCGGCACGATCCTGCGCACCGGCGACGCGGTCGGCGCCGGCGGGCTGATCCTGATCGGCGAATGCGTCGATCCCTTCTCGGTCGAGGCGGTTCGCGCCAGCATGGGCGCGCTCTTCACCGTGCCCGTCGTCCAGACGGGCTGGGGCGATTTCCTGAACTGGCTGCGGCAGGGGCCTGGGCAACTGGTCGGGCTCAGCCTGGATACGGACCATGATTATCGAGCCGTGCGCTATGCCGCGCCGACCTTCCTGCTGACCGGCAACGAAGCGCAGGGAATGCCCGCGGACTATGCCGCCGCATGCGATACGCTGGTGAAGATCCCGATGCTCGGCAAGGCGGACAGTCTGAACGCCGCAGTGGCGACGGCGGTCATGGCGTATGAGGTGCTTGCTCAACAGCGCGGGTAGGCCAAGCGGATATCGGCAACGGGATCTAGGGTCGAATTCGATCACACGTGGCCGCCCTCACCCTCCGCCGCCTTCGGCGTCTTTTCCCTCTCCCGCTGGGAGCATCGGGTGAACAGTGCCCCGCACTGTTCAGGTCATGCCGGGGGCATGACCGACCCGATGCTGGAGCGGCGCAGCCGCGGAAGGGTGAGGGTGACCGAAAGGCGATCGGATTCCACTCTAAGTCATCGTCATCGAAACGCCCCCCGATTTCAGTCGGCCAGCATCGCTTCCATGGTCCCGGCCGGATCGAGCATGAATTCGCGGTACAGGCGGAAATGTGCCGTCTCCCCCAGCGCGACGGGATCGACACCGCCGCGCGTCATGGCCAACAGACGGGCATCGGGTAGCGCCATGAGGATGGGCGAATGCGTCGCCATGATCACCTGAGCCTGCCGCCGCTCCTGGATCATGCGCAGCACTTTCAGGAACTCGAACTGACGGCGAGGTGACAGCGCCGACTCGGGCTCGTCGAAGAAGAAGATGCCGGGCCGGCCGCAGCGCTCCGCGAAAAAGCGCAGGAAGCCCTCACCATGCGAATGCGACAGAAAGTCCGGTGGGGCCGCCCATGACTCGCGCGCAGCCTGGTCGAGATAGCGGGCGACCGAAAAGAAGCTCTCGGCCCGGAAGAACCAGCCCTGCCCGATCTTCGGCAACCAACTCGCCCGCAGCACGCTGGCAAGGACGTCGCCGTCTCGCTCCACCGCCTGGCTGTGATCCATCGGTCGATAACCGGGGCCTCCGCCGGCGGGATCGAACCCCGCAAGCGCCGCGATACCCTCGATCAGCGTGGATTTGCCGACGCCATTCTCGCCGACGATGATCGTCACCGCCCGGTCGAAATGCAACTCGAATTCGCCGCCACGGAACATCGGCAGGTTGAAGGGATAGCTATGTTCGTCGCGCACCCGGTCGGGGTCGAACCAGACGCGCTTCAGATAGGGTGGCGGCAGCGTCGTGGACCGGCGCCGCGCCACGCTTATTCTGCCGCGTCGGGCAGGACGGCCAGTTTGGTCAGGGGGCGCACGGTCTGTTCTCCGACAGGTAGCGTGTCGATCGCCTTGCCCCCGGTGTCGATATTCAACGCCTCGAACCGCCGCGCGCTGGTCAGCACATTGCTCTCCAGGCTGCCGACGAACGCATTATAGGCGCCCATCGCGGTATCCAGGTTCTTGCCCAGCTTGGCGACATGGCCGCCCATTACCGCAAGCCGCTGGTACAGCTCCTTGCCCAGCGTACCGATCTCCTGCGCCTGCTTGGCCAGCTTCTCCTGCCGCCACACCGCATCGATCGTGCGCGCGATCGCGATCAGGTTGGTTGGCGTCGCCAGCAGCACCCGCTTCTCGAACGCGAAGTCCCACAGGCCCGGATCATGCTCCAGCGCGGCCGACAGGAAATGCTCGCCCGGCACGAACATGACGACATATTCGGGCGCATCGTCGAACTGCGCCCAATAGGCCTTGTTGCCCAGCCCGTTGATGTGGGTGCGCATCGACTGCGCGTGCGCCGCCAGACCGATATGCCGTTCGGCCTCGTCCACCGCGCCGAACGCGTCCTGATAGGCGTTGAGCGACACCTTGGCGTCGATGATCAGCGACTTGCCACCCGGCACGCGCACGATCGCATCGGGGCGCAGGCGTCCGCCCTCTCCGTCCGCCACGCTGACTTCCATCTGGAAATCGGTATGTTCGGACAGTCCACAGCTTTCCAGCACGTTGCGCAACTGCTGCTCGCCCCAGCGTCCGCGCGCCTTGGGCGCATTGCGCAGCGCGTTGACCAGCTTGGCCGCCTCGCCCGACACACGCTCCTGGCCGATCCGCATCGCGTCGATCTGCCCGCGCAACTCGCTAAAGGCGTCGCGGCGTTCCAGCTCGACCTTGGCGACGCCTTCCTCATAGCGTTGCAGCCGTTCGGTCACCGGTTGCAGCAGTGCCTTCAGCGACTGCCCCGACGCTTCCTCCGACTGCCGGAACCGTGCCTCGGCCCGCTCCAGGAACTGCCGCTGCGCCGTCTCCAGCGCCTTGGCCGCCGTATCCCCGAACTGCACCCCGATCTGCTCGCGCGCCGCCTTCAACTGCTCCAACGCCACCGCATGCGCCGCCTCACGCTCATCCGCCCGCGCCCGAAGCTCGGCCAGCATCGCATTCGCCTCATTGCGCTCGGCATGAGCGCTGGCGAGCGCCGTGCGCAAGGGCTCCAGTTCGGCAGCACGGCCTCGCAATTCGGCCAAATTCTGCATCGCTTCGTTCCGCTCGCGCTCCACCGCATCGCGCGCGGTACGCACGAGGTCGAAATCGGCGGCACGCGCCTGCGCGGTTGCCAGATCCGCCGCCAGGCGTTGTCCAGCGCGGCTGGCGACGAGCCAGCCGATGAGCAGGCCGAGCCCCAGGGCGAGGCAGGCGACGATGATCAGTTCGGGCATCGGCACGCCCCCGGCTCGATGATGAACGGCAACATGCGCGGGAACATAGATCGAACGGGGAGGGTCCGACAACGGTTAAATGCGCACCCGCCCCGGAGTCTTCGGCGAAAGGCTCAGCCGCGCCGAAGCTTTGCCAGCTTCTTCATCAGCATGTCGCGCTTCAGGCGGCTGACATGATCGGTGAACAGCACACCGTTCAAATGATCGATCTCATGCTGCATGCAGGTCGACAGCAATCCGTCCAGCTCCTGCTCGTGCGAGGCGCCATTTTCGTCCTGCCAACGGACGCGGCAGCGAACCGGGCGCTTCACCTCGGCATATTGCTCCGGGATCGACAGACAGCCTTCGTTGTAGCTCGAAACCTCGTCGGACACCGACAGGATCTCAGGGTTGATATAGGCCGCCGGCTTGCGCACCGGCTTGCCTTCCTCATCCTCTTCGTCCTGCAGGTCGATAACCAGGATGCGCTTGTCGACGCCCACCTGGATCGCGGCCAGACCGATGCCGCGCGCGTCATACATCGTGTCGTACATATCTGCGACGAAGGCGCGCACATCGTCGTCTATCGTCTCAACAGGGTTGGAGACGAGGCGCAGACGCGGATCGGGAACTTCGACGATGGGAAGAATAGCCATGGCTGTCAGCTAGGCAACGTCCCCCACGCCGTCAAGCGACCGGCCGCCGCGCGCGCAGGGCCTGCGCCAGGGTGCCCTCGTCCAGATAGTCGAGCTCGCCGCCGACGGGCAGGCCATGCGCCAACTGGGTGATACGGACGGGAAAACGCTCGATCCGCTCGGCGATGTAATGCGCCGTGGTCTGCCCCTCCAACGTGGCATTCATCGCCAGCACGACCTCATCGACGCCCCCCGCCTCGACCCGGCGAACGAGATGGTCGATCGACAGATCCTCCGGTCGCACACCCTCCAGTGCGGACAGGCGCCCGCCCAGCACATGAAACCGTCCCGGAAACAGCCGCGAGCGCTCCAGCGCCCAAAGATCGGCAACTTCCTCGACCACGCACAATGCCCGGTCGTCCCGCCGGCCATCGGCGCAGATCGCGCACGGATTGGCGGTATCGATGTTGCCACAGGTGGTGCATGTCACCAGCCGATCCTCCACGGCCGCAAGCGCGCTCAACAGCGGTTCAAGCGCGGATTCCCGCTTTTTCAGCAGGTGGAGGACGGCGCGGCGGGCGGAGCGGGGGCCGAGGCCGGGGAGGCGGGCGAGCGCCTGGGTCAGCGCCTCGATCTCTGGGGAAGCCATGGAGAACAGATAGGGGGTTGCGCGCCGCGCCGCCAGCGGGGAGACGGGCAGACATGCGGATCGTCTTCATGGGAACGCCGGGCTTTGCGGTGCCGGTGCTGGATGCGGTGGTGGCGGCAGGCCACGAGGTGGTGGCGAGCTACAGCCAGCCGGCGCGCCCCGGCGGGCGGCGCGGGCGGCAGCTGGTACCCTCCCCGGTTCAGGCGCAGGCCGAGGAACTGGGCATTCCCGTACGCACACCCGTTTCACTGAAGGGTGCGGACGAACAGGCCGCGTTCGCCGATCTGCGCGCCGATGTCGCGGTGGTCGCGGCCTATGGGTTGATCCTGCCGCGGGCCATACTCGATGCCCCGGTGCATGGCTGTCTGAACGTGCACGGATCGCTGCTGCCACGATGGCGCGGCGCAGCGCCGATCCAGCGCGCCATCCTGGCGGGCGATACGGAAACCGGCGTCGGCATCATGCAGATGGAGGCCGGCCTGGACACGGGCCCGGTCCGGCTGGAAGGACGGACACCGGTCGACGGCAAGACGACGGGCATGTTGACGCAGGAACTGGCAGCCCTGGGCGCCGCCCTCATGACGCAGGTGCTGGGCGATCTCGACGGCCACCCGGCGGTGCCACAGCGGCAAGACGGCGTGACCTACGCCGCCAAGATCGAAAAGGCGGAAACGCGCATCGACTTCGAGCGCCCCGCGATCGAGGTCGAGCGGCTGGTGCGCGCGATGAACCCGGCGCCGGGCGCATGGTGCGAGATTGCCGGCGAGCGGGTGAAGATCCTGGCGGCGGACCTGTTGCCCTTCAGCTTCTACGGGACGGGCGAGACGGTGGACGACCAGTTGACGATCGCGTGCGGCGACGGGGCGATCCGCCCGACGCTGGTGCAGCGCGCCGGCAAGAGCGTGACCAGTACCGCAGAGATGCTGCGCGGCTTCCCCGTCCCCTCGGGAACCCGGCTTTGACGCGCTTTGCCTTGCTGGTGGAATATGACGGCCGCCCCTTCATGGGATGGCAGCGGCAGGCACATGGGCCAAGCGTGCAGCAGGCGCTGGAAGAGGCCGTGTTCGCGATCACCGGCGAAACGGCGGCGGTGCACGCATCGGGCCGCACCGATGCGGGCGTGCACGCGCTGGGCATGCGCGCCCATGTCGACATCGCCAAGCCGATCACGCCGTTCCGCCTGATGGAAGCCCTGAACGCGCGCGTGCGGCCGGCGCCGGTCGCGGTTCTGGCGTGCGAGGTGGTGGCGGACGACTGGCACGCGCGCTTTTCATGCATCGGCCGCTCGTACGAATATCGCATCGTCAACCGCCGCGCGACGCTGACCCATGAAAAGGGACTGGCGTGGCAGGTCGCCCATCCGCTGGACACGGATGCGATGGCGGCGGGTGCGGCGCAGCTGCTGGGCCGGCACGACTTCACCACCTTTCGATCGGCGCACTGTCAGGCGGACAGCCCGGTGCGGACGCTGGACCGACTGGAGGTGGCCCGCATCGGCGACCGGGTAACGGTGCGGGCGGCGGCGCGGTCGTTCCTGCATCATCAGGTCCGGTCCATGGTCGGATGCCTGGTGCATGTCGGCATGGGACGGTGGACGCCCGACGATGTCGGCGCCGCCCTCGCCGCGCAGGATCGCCAGCGATTGGCGCTCAACGCGCCGCCGGACGGGCTGTTCTTCGTCTCGGCGGCGTATCCGTAACCATCTCTGCTACCGGACGAATCGCGCCGCCAGCTCGACATGGGTCGACCAGCGGAACTGACCGACCGGCTGCACCCAGTCGATCCGCCAGCCATGATCCGCCAGCATCTTGGCATCGCGCGCGAAGCTGGCCGGATTGCAGGACACATAGGCGATCGCCGACACGTCCGCCCGCGCCAGTGCCTCCGCCTGATCGCGTGCGCCCGCACGGGGCGGATCGAGGACGATGGCGTCAAACCGGTCGAGCTCGGGCTTGGTGAGCGGCCGGCGGTACAGATCGCGATGCTCGGCGAACACCTGCCTGCCCGCGCCATTGGCGGCCGCCTTCAGCGACAGGAGGGCGTCGCGTGCGCCTTCCGCCGCATAGACGCGCGCCGGCAGCGCGAGGGCGAAGGTGCCGAGGCCGGTGAACAGGTCCGCCACCGTTCCCGCCTTGCCGACCGCGTCGCCGACAGCGGCGACCAGCGCCGCCTCGCCGTCCTCGGTCGCCTGGAGGAACGCACCGGGAGGCAGCGGCACGGGGATGCCGCCCAGGGTGATGGTGACGGGCTCGGGCTCCCACCGCGTCTCCGGCCCCATGCCGTCATCGACGCTGAGCCGGGCGACCTTGTGCCGCTCGCAAAAGGCGATGATCGCCTCCGCCGCGTCGAGCCCTTCCGGCGCAAAGCCGGTGATGGTGATGTCCGGCCCCTGATCCGCCATGGCGAGGTGGATGTCGCAGCGCCGCTTGAACCCCAGCCGCTGGAGAAAGCCGCGCAAGGGCGCGACCAGCGCGAACAGTTCGGGCCGCAGGATGTGGCATTCGGCGATGTCGACGATCGCGTGGCTTTTCTCCTCCGAAAAGCCCAGCCGGATGCGCCCACCCTTCGCCTCGGCATGCAGGGTCGCGCGGCGGCGCGTGTTGGGCGGCGAGACATGGGGAACACGCATCGGCGCGGCCAGCCCCTGCCCGTCGAGGGCGGAGGCGACCCGGTCGGTGACAAAGGCGGCATAGCTGTCATCGTCGAGATGCTGAAGCTGGCACCCGCCGCAGGTGGGAAAGTGACGGCAAGGCGGCACCTGATGATGCGGGCCATGGGTCAGCGTGCCATCGGCGTTCAGGATATCGCCGGGCGCGGCGAACGCGGCGTGACGGCCATCGGCGGTGACGCCGTCGCCGCGAGCCGCGACACGGATAATGGTATCGGTCATGGCGATCAGCCTCTGACGGCGGAGAGCGCGTCTGCCAAGTCGTCGGCGATAAAGGCAGGTCCCAATCGCCGCGCCGCGGCACCGTGGAGCCACACCCCGGCCCCCGCTGCGGCAAAGGGATCGAGCCCGGCGGCGCGCATCGCCCCGATCGCACCGGCCAGCACGTCGCCCGTGCCGGCGGTGGAAAGCCAGGGACTTCCCTCACCCGCGACCATGACCCGTCCATCGGGTGCGGCGATCACGGTGTCCGGTCCCTTGTGGACGATGACGGCACCGGTCTGCGCCGCGGCGCGGCGGGTGCGGGTGATCTTGTCGCCCTCCTGCCCGAAGAGATGGGCAAATTCGCCGGCATGCGGGGTCAGGATGCTGCCCGCGGGGATCGTCGTGGCATCGATCAGGCGCAATGCGTCGCCATCGATGAGGAGCGGGCGATGCGCGGCAAGGCTGGCGTCCAGCATGCGGCGTGCGGCATCGTCGCGGCCAAGACCGGGACCGACGACGATCGCGCCGATACGCGCGTCCTGCAACGCCTCGGCGGAGAATGGCTTGCGGACCAGCGCGTGCGGGGCACCCTGCCCTTCGCCCAGATGGAGGACGTAGCCGGCACCGGCGCGCATCGCGGCGAGGCCGGCCAGTTCGGAGGCGCCCGCCATGCCACCGGCGACGATGGCGACCATGCCGCGGGTGTATTTGTGCGAGTCGGGGCCGGGTTCGGGAAGGGTAATGGAAGGCGCTACGCAAGCCATGTCCCTCTCCCCGGAAGGGAGTGGGCTTGAGAGGACGTGGGTGTGGCTGACGACCGGCACGCCGATCGGGATCAGCCGCACCGTGCCGCAGGCCTGTGCTGCGGGTTGCAGCAGATGCGCAGGCTTGGCAGCACCAAGCGCCAGCGTGATGTCGCAGGTCGCTGCGCCCAGCACCGCGCCGTCATCGCTGCCGATCCCGCTTGGCACGTCCACCGCAATCCGCAACCGCGCGGCATGGGCAAGGCGGTGGAGCGGTGCGGCGACCTCGTCGACCAGCGGCCGCGACAGACCCGTGCCGAACAGCGCATCGACCAGGATGGTGGCGGGTTCCGCCTGTGCCAGCGCCTCGACCGGGCCGTGCCACCGGGCCGCCGCACGGATCGCGGCGGGACTTGCCGGCGCGCCGGACGCGGCGACGCGCACTGCCGCGCCCATGCGGTGCAGCGCGGCGGCGGCGACATAGCCGTCACCGCCATTATTGCCGGGGCCGCACAGGATCAGGATGTCCGCCCCCGCCGCCAGACGGTGCACGGCGACCGCGACCCCCTCGCCCGCCCGCTCCATCAGCGTATCGACGCTGGTCCCGGCCGCCATCGCCGCCTCCTCGGCAGCGCGCATCTCCCCCGCGGTCAGGATCGGCTGGCCGTCCAGCGGGATCATGCGCCCTTGATCGTCGCGGGCAGGCGGTAGCGGTCCTGACCGATCGACACGTCGATCCCGTCGGCGCCCACCACCGTGACGCGCGCCGGCTCGGCGCCATCGGCGGCGACTACGCCGCGACCGTCGTTCGTTACGCGCAGGCGGTGGAAGCCGCCATCGCCGTGACGCACGGTCAGTACCAGACCCTCGCCGTCCACCATCCGCTCGACGGTACAATTCGGCTCCAGCGGCGCGTTGCTGCGGGCGCAGGGGATGCGGTCCGCATCCGCCGCCGGGATCGCCTCGCCCGACGGCGTCTCGCCGGACGAACAGCCGGCCAGCGCGAGCAGAAGCAGGGCAGACGCCCGATCAGATATCCGCATAGACATGGGTTTCGGCGCTCGCTCCCGGATGGGTGACCGCCCCCTTATAGGCCGGCCCCACATTGCGCGCATAGCGCCACAGCACGCCCGACTGATAATCATTCTGCCGCATGGTCCAGCGGGCGCGACGATCGGCCAGCACGGCATCGTCGACCAGCAGATCGATCGTCCCGGCCTCTGCATCGATACGAACGGCATCGCCATTCTCGACCAGCGCGATCGGGCCGCCGTCCGCCGCCTCCGGCCCGACGTGGCCGATGCAGAAGCCGCGGGTCGCACCCGAAAAGCGGCCATCGGTGATGAGCGCAACCTTCTCGCCCATGCCCAGGCCATAAAGCGCGGCGGTGGTGGACAGCATCTCGCGCATACCGGGGCCGCCCTTGGGCCCCTCATAGCGGATCACCACGACCTCGCCGTCCTCGATCATCCGCGCCTCGACCGCGGCGAAGGCGTCCTCCTCGCAGTCGAAGACGCGCGCCGGCCCTTCGAACTGCAGGCGCTTCATGCCGGCGACCTTCACGATCGCGCCCTCGGGTGCCAGCGATCCGCGAAGACCGACGACGCCGCCGGTCGGGGTGATCGGCGCCTTGACGTCGTAGATCACCTTCTGGTCGGGGTTCCAGGTGACCTCGTCGATATTCTCGGCCAGCGTCTTGCCGGTCACGGTCATGCAGTCGCCGTGCAGATAACCACCGGCGAGCAGCGTCTTCATCAGCATGTAGACGCCGCCCGCCTCGTACATGTCCTTGGCGACATATTTGCCGCCGGGCTTCAGGTCGGCGATGTATGGCGTGGTCTTGAACGTCTCGGCCACGTCGTGCAGGTCAAAGTCGATCCCCGCTTCGTTCGCCATCGCCGGCAGGTGCAGCGCGGCATTGGTCGATCCGCCGGTGGCCGCGACGACGCGGGCGGCATTCTCGAACGCTTCGCGGGTGCAGATGTCGCGCGGGCGGATGTTCTTCGCGACCAGGGCCATCACCTGCTCGCCCGCGGCCTCGGCGATGCCGTGGCGGTCGAGAAAGGGTGCGGGCATCATGTTCGAATTGGGCAGCGACAGGCCGATCGCCTCGCCCACGCAGGCCATGGTGTTGGCGGTGAACTGTCCGCCGCACGCGCCGTGGCCGGGGCAGGCGACCTTTTCCAGCTCGATCAACTGCTGGAGCGGGCAATTGCCCGCGGCGTGCTGGCCCACCGCCTCGAACACGTCGACGACGGTCACGTCCTTGTCGTGGAAGCGGCCGGGCAGGATCGATCCGCCATAGACGAAGATCGACGGGATGTTCAGGCGCAGCATCGCCATCATCATGCCGGGCAGCGACTTGTCGCACCCCGCAAAGCCGACCAACGCGTCGTAGCAGTGGCCGCGCACCGACAGCTCGACCGAGTCGGCGATGACCTCGCGACTGACCAGCGAGGCCTTCATGCCCTGATGGCCCATGGCGATGCCGTCGGTCACGGTGATCGTGTTGAAACGACGCGGCATGCCGCCGCCGCGGATCACGCCGCCCTGCGCGGCATCGGCCTGCGCGTCCAGCGTCGTATTGCACGGCGCGGAGTTATTGCCCGCCGACGCCAGCGCCACGAACGGCTTGGCGATATCCTCCTCGGTGATGCCCATCGCATAATAATAGCTGCGATGCGGAGCGCGCTCGGGACCGACGGAGACATGGCGCGACGGCAGGCGGGATTTATCGAACTGGTGGGTCATGGCGTAGCCCTATGTCGCGCAAGGACCCCCAAACGCAAGCTTGTTTCACACAAGCCGGCTGGAACTGCGCTCCTGCAAAGCCACGGAGCGTCAAAGATGATGCTTTTCGCCCAGATTCTTCGATCGCAGCGCGCAACGAGGCGCCGAGCCCTTCCCCGTCACGGAGAGGCACTTCCGATATACAGAACGCCGGAAATCCGGCGATGGCGGCTTACAGCTCGCCAAGCGCCTTTGCGACGCCGTCCATCGTGAACGGCTTCTGCAAACGGGGGCGGTCGCGGAAACGTTCGTCTACCGAATCGTCGCTGCCGCCGGTGGCGAAGACGAAGGGGACGCCGCGCTCGGCCAGCAGTTCGGCGACCGGGGTGCTCTTTTCACCGCCGCGCAGGTTGACGTCCAGGATCGCAGCGTCGATGCCGCCCGCCTCCACCCGCGCGATCGCGTCCTCGACGCTGTCGGCGGTGCCCGCGACCTGCTTGTCGAGGATGTCGAGGAAATCCTCGAGCATCATGGCGATCAGGGGCTCGTCCTCGACGATGAGGATCTGGACAGGGTCGTTCATCGTGCCTGCCCTTATCACGGATTTGCAGAACCGCCAGTGCCTTGTTGCAACAGCACGGCGCGCGTCGCCTCGGCAAGTTGCTGGACGGAGAAGGGCTTGGGCAGGAATGCGACATTGTCGATGTCAATCGAACGGCGCAGTTGCTCCTCAGCATAGCCCGACATGAACAGCACCGGCAGGTCGGGATAACGCAGGCGCACCTGGCGGACCATGGTGGGGCCGTCCATCGTCGGCATCACCACGTCGGAGATCAGCAGGTCGGGCTTGTCCATCGCCGCCAGCATCTCCAGCGCCGCCTCGCCATGCTCGGCGGCCTTTACCGTATAGCCCTGCCGGGTCAGGGCACGCTCGGCGACTGCGCGGACCATGTCCTCGTCCTCGACGAGAAGCACGATGCCGGTTCCCCACAGGTCGGCCGGGCGGGTGGGCGCGCGCGAACTCAGTGGCTTGGGTTGCGGTACTGCGGGCGCGGCATGGATCGGCAGGTAGATGGAGAAGGTCGCCCCCTGCCCCGGACGGGAGTCCGCAAAGATCCAGCCGCCCGATTGTTTGACGATGCCATAGACGGTCGACAGGCCGAGCCCGGTCCCCTTGCCCAGTTCCTTGGTGGTGAAGAACGGCTCGAAGATCTTGGGCAGCACATCGGCGGGAATACCGGCGCCGGTGTCGCTGACGATCAGCGCGGTATAGTCGCCGACCGGCAGTATGTCGGAGGCCATCGCGCGGACATCGTCGGCGGATATGCTGCGCGTCTGGATGGTCAGGGTGCCGCCCGAAGGCCCGTTCGCCTGCACGATCGCGTCGCGTGCATTGACCGCCAGGTTGACGATCACCTGTTCCAATTGTCCCGGATCGGCACGTACCGGCCCCAGGTTGCGGCCATGGCTGACGTCCAACCGCACCGTCTCGCCCATCAGGCGCTTCAGGAGGTTCGACACCTCCGACACCACGTCGGGCAGTTGCAGCACCTGCGGCCTGAGCGTCTGCTGGCGGGAAAAGGCGAGCAACTGGCGGGTCAGCGCGGCGGCGCGGTTGGAATTGGAGCGGATCTGCTGGATGTCGTCATAATCGCTGTCGCCGGGCGAATGGCGCATCATCATCAGGTCGCAGTGGCCGATGATCGCGGTCAGGATGTTGTTGAAATCGTGCGCGACACCGCCGGCAAGCTGGCCCACCGCCTGCATCTTCGTCGCCTGCGCCACCTCGCGCTTCAGGCGGCTTTCCTCCGAATTATCCTTCAGGCTGAGCAGCACGGACGCGTCGCCCAGCCCCCGCGCACCGGCGATGGTCAGCGCCACGGGCTCGTCGGGATGGTCCTTCAGGCGCACCGCCATGTCGGCGGAATGCGTCGCGCCCCCGGCAAAGCGCCGGATCGCATCGGCAACCGCGCCCTTGTCCTCGCGCACCACCAGATCGCCCGGATAGAGCGGCGGCGCCGCGGCAGTCACCCCGGCTGCCCGCATAAAGGCGTCGTTCATCTGCAGAAAGCGCCCGTCGCGATCGACCAGCGCCATGCCGAACGGCATCAGCGCGACCAGCGTGCGGACATGCTGCGTCGCGCTCGCGCCGATGGCGGGGGCGGCATCCTCCTCCTCGTCGATCAGCGCGACGAGCATCGGCGCACCGTCCCCTTCCACAAAGGGCACCTGGATCAGCCGCAGTGGCGAGCCGTCCAGCCCCTCGCGCTCGAAGCGCAGCAGGCCGCGGCTGTCGGTGATCAGGAAGCGCGCGAAGTCGCGACCGGCGATGCTGCCCTCGGCCCGCCCCAGGGCGCGCGCGGCCAGCACGCGGTTGGCGGCGCGCACCCGCCCATCGGGGCCGACCACCGCCGCCATGATCCCCGCCGCGCCGAACCGGTCGCCGTCCTTGCCCGCGATCAGCGCCTCGACCATCTGCGCCAGATCCTGCTCGACCGCGACCACGAAGCGCCAGACGAGCATGTCCGCCTCGTCCCCCGCCCGTGTCACGAGTGCCGATACCCGCACCCCGTTCGCCAGCAGGCGATCGGCGCGCCCCAGCCCATCGCGCCATGCCACCCGGCCGGCCTGGGTCAGCGCGGCGACGCCCTCGCCATCGATGGGCAGACCCGGTGGGGTGGGCGAGCCGGGAAACAGCGCCTCATAGGCATCGTTGGCGCAGACCAGTCGACCGGCACGGTCGGTGACCGCGATCGCATCGTCACTGGTATCGGCGACCACGCGGGTAAAATCCCAGTCGAGCGCGCGGCGCTCCGTGGCTTGCGCGGGCGACAACAGCCGCCACGCCACCACGCCGCCGCCGACGACCAGCCCGGTTCCCAGAAAACCGGCGGCAAACGGCCAGCTGCCGACCACCGCGAACACGAGGATCGCCGCCAGCAGCCCCGTCCCGATCGTGACGAGCAAGGCGGTCTGGATGGGGGAAAGCGTTCGGGTGGGGGCCAGCGTCGCCATGGATCATGTCTTCCGATGGCGAAGGATGCCGGTCAAGCGCGAACGGCGTAGAGCCGTAGGGCCGGAAGGAGGCCGGGGCTGCCCCGCCGCGCCTGGCGCCGCCCGGCAGCCCCGCCAGTCACCCCCCTCCCCAAAGGGAGAGGGGTGCGGGCATTACCAGATGCGGACGCGCTGTTCGGGCGTCAGGAACAGCGCCGTGCCCGGCTTCACGTCGAACGAAGCATACCACGGGTCCAGGTTGCGCACGGTCAGCACGCGCTGATGGCCCGGTGCATGCGGGTCGGAGAGCAGCGCCTGGCGCAGCGCCGGCTCGCGGAACTTGGTGCGCCACACCTGCGCCCAGCCATAATAGAAGCGCTGGTCGCCCGTCGTGCCGTCGATCACCGGCGCCGGCTTGCCGCCCAGCGACTTGTGATACGCATCCAGTGCCACGGTCAGACCGGCGAGATCGGCGATATTCTCGCCCAACGTCAGCCCGCCCTGAACATGCTGGCCGGGGATCGGCTCATAGGCGTCATATTGCGCGACCAGCTTGTCCGTGAAGCTCTTGAAGCGCTCCACATCCTGCGGCGTCCACCAGTCGGTCAGCTTGCCGGTCGCGTCGTACTTGCGGCCCTGATCGTCGAAATGATGGCTGATTTCGTGACCGATCACCGCGCCGATGCCGCCGTAATTCACCGCCGGGTCCGCCTTCGGATCGAAGAAGGGCGGCTGGAGGATCGCGGCCGGGAAGACGATCTCGTTCATCGTCGGGTTGGCATAGGCGTTGATGGTCATCGGCGTCATGAACCATTCGGCCCGATCGATCGGCTTGCCCAGCTTGTTCAGGTCGCGCTGATATTCGAACGCGTTGGAGCGCGCCACATTGCCGACCAGATCGTCGCGGCGGATCTGCAGCGCCGAATAATCGCGCCAATGGTCGGGATAGCCGATTTTGGGCGTGAAGGCGGCGAGCTTGGCCAGCGCCTTCGTCTTGGTCTCGGGCGCCATCCATTCCAGATTGCGCAGCCGCTCGCCCATCGCGGCGATGACGTTCTTCACCAGATCGTCGGCCGCGGCCTTCGATTCCGGCGGGAAATACTTCGCGACATATTGCTGGCCGATCGCTTCGCCCATGCCGCCCGACACCAGGCTGACGCCGCGCTTCCAGCGGACCTGCTGCTCGGGCGTGCCCGACAGGGTGGTGCCGTAGAAAGCGAAGTTCGCCTTGTCAAAATTGGTCGACAGATAGGGCGCATAGGCGCGCAGCACCTTCAGCGTCGCAAAGTCCTTGAGGACCGGCAGCGGCGCATCGGCAAAGGCCTTCGCCTCGCCGGTGATCGCGCTGGGTTGCGCCACCAGATAGGCCGGGCGCTTGGCGGTGCCGAGCGCGGTCATATATTGCGCCCAGGGGAAGCCCGGCGCCTTGGCGGCGAAGTCGGCCGCGGTCCACTTGTTGTAGGTCTTGTCCGCGTCGCGGCTCTCGATGCGCGTCCAGTGCGCGGTCGCGATCGCCTTTTCCAGGTTGAACACGGCGGCGGCGCGTGCCTGCGCGTTCGGCTCGCCCGCCAGCGTCAGCATCTGCGCCAGATAGGCCTGGTATGCGGTGCGGATCGCCGCCAGCTTGGCATCGTCCTTCAGATAATAGTCGCGGTCGGGCAGGCCGAGGCCCGACTGGCCGAAGCTGACGATATAGGTGTCGGGCGCCTTGTCGTCCTGGCCGACATAGGTGCCGAACAGACCGCCAACCCCCTGCCGCTGGAGTGCGGCCATCGCCTGCACCAGCGCGGTCTTGTCCTTGGCGCCGGCCAGCGTGGCGATCATCGGCTTGACGGGGGCGACGCCCTTCGCGTTCACCGCCGCCTCGTCCATGAAGCTGGTGTAGAAATCACCGACCTTGTCGCCCGGACGCTTGGCCGCTTCGTCGAGGATGGTCCGCGTCCGCTCCAGCGACAGGTCTTGGAGGACGTGGAACATGCCATAGGACGAGCGATCCGCGGGGATCTCGGTCGCCTTGTACCAGGTGCCGCTGGAATGATCGAAGAAGTCGGTACCCGGCTTCACGCTCAGGTCGCGGCCGGCCATGTCGAAGCCGAAGTCGCCGATCTGCGGCTTGTTCGCGCTGGCGGGGGCGACCGGGCCGGTCGCCGCCTTGCCCACGGTGCGGGTCTGGTTGGTCTGGCTTTGCGCGAATGCGGCGGTAGAGGCGAGCAGGCAGGCGACGAGAATCGACGTACGCATCAACGGTCCTTTTACATGAAGGCGCTTCGATGCTGCGTGTTCTAACCGGGTAGCACGGCCGCTCCAATAGATTTACGGCAAGGCTTGCGACCTTATTTTTCGCAGCGATGGCCCAGACGGTGGCGCACCCGCCATTTGTGCGCGATCCACAGGCGCCAGCCGAGCGCGGTGCCGGCATAGCCCAGTATCGCGCACGCCGCGGTCAGCACGCACAGCCCCAGGCCGAAGGCAGGCCCCTGCTCCCACAGCCAGTGGAACGCGCCGGTCGCCCATTGCAGCCAGCCGGTCGCGGTTTCCGCCACCGGCTGCGCGATCAGCGGCGTATCGGTGCGAAGCAGCCAATGCCCGATCTGATAGGCGATGTACCACAGGATCGGCGTGGTCAGCGGATTGGTGATAAAGGTGGTCAGCGCCGCGACCGGCACGTTTGCGCGCGCCGGCAGCGCGAACAGGGCGGCGATGGCGATCTGTGCGACCGGGAACAGGAACCCCGCCACCATGCCCAGCGCCACGCCGCGCGGCACCGACCGGCGGGTGAAGCGCCACAGTTCGGGCGCCAGCACGCGGTGGGCGACGGGGCGGAGCAGGCGGCTCTGCTCCATGCTGTCGCGCGTCGGCATGTTGCGCCGCATCCACGCGACGGTGCGGGACCACATGGTGGGCGCCGCGCTGGCCATCAGCCCCGGTCGCGCAGGATACGGCCCTGCTCGCGCTTCCAGTCGCGCTCCTTGATCGTTTCGCGCTTGTCGTGCGCCTTCTTGCCCTTGGCCAGTGCCAGTTCCACCTTCGCGCGTCCTTGCGAATTGAAATATACGGTCAGCGGCACCAGGGTCATCCCCTCGCGCGCGACCGCCCCGTGGAGCTTGTTGATCTCCCGCTCGTGAAGGAGGAGTTTACGCGGGCGCTTCGCTTCATGATTGAAGCGGTTGCCATGGCTGAATTCGGGCACGTTGCTGTTGATCAGCCACACCTCGCTGCCCTTCACTTCGGCATAGGACTCCGCGATCGAGCCTTCGCCGAAACGGAGCGACTTCACCTCCGTACCGGTCAGGGCGATGCCTGCCTCGTACGTCGTGTCGATGGCATAATCGAAGCGGGCGCGCCGGTTCTCGGCAACGATCTTCTTCTTGTCGAAGGTACGGGGTTTGGGACGCATGGGACCGGGGATGTAGGCGGTCGCAGGCCCCGTGAAAAGCGGGCGCGCGACACGGGGTGGGATCAGAACGGGATTTTCAGCCGCATCATCGCCCGGTTGCTGGGAAAACCGCCGACGCCGGCCTGTTCGGTTTCGGCGGACAGCCTGGCGTTGCCGAACACGCGGACCTCCGCCTTGGGAATGGTCGGCTCGGTGTAGCGCTCGGGCACCGGTTTCAGGCGATCGGGCTGATCGGTGCGGGCGCACACGACGACCTCGTCCCCGTCCGCCGATCGGTCGCAGCCCGGCGCGGCGCGCAGGACCTTCGGCACGGGCAGCACCGGGCCGGACACCGCTTGCAGGCCGAACAGCAGCGTGGGCAACATCGCATGGGTCTCCCGCCCCTGTGGTGTTGTGCAGGCTGCGCTATGATTTGGGCGGGATGATGGCGCGTTCGTAGAAGTTTTGTTCACGCGAAGACGCGAAGACGATGTGTTCACGCGGAGGCGCGGAGGCGCGGAGAATATCTCGAGCCGAAGGCTCCCGATCCTCGTCGACGTCCGCGATCGTCTCCCGATCGAGAGGACACGCCTCAAGGCCGCTAGTGCCACTCTCCGCGTCTCCGCGTCTCCGCGTGAACCCATAACTTCTTCTTCGCGGCTTCGCGGCTTCGCGTGAACCAACAATCCTGCCTTACACCAACCCCGCATGCGCCAGCGCAGCATCGACCGCTGCACGGGCAGCGTCCGACGGCCAGGTCATCGGCAAACGCAGGCCCATCGGCATGTCAGGCCACACGCGCGACAATGCGTACTTCACCGGCCCCGGCGAGGCATCGGTGAACATCGCGTCGTGCAGCGGGAACAGCTTGTCATGCAGCGCCAAGGCCCGCGCCCCGTCTCCGGCTGCACAGGCCGCCTGGAAATCCGCGCACAGGCGCGGCGCGACATTGGCGGTGACCGAGATGCACCCCACCCCGCCCATCGCGTTGAACGCCAGCGCCAGATCGTCGTTGCCCGACAACTGGCAGAAGCCCTCGCCCAGGCCGGCGCGGTGTTGCGACACGCGGGCGAGCACGCCGCTGGCGTCCTTCACGCCGACGAAGATCTCCGGTGCGGCTGATACGATGCGGATAAGCGTCGCCGGCTGGATATCGGTCACGGTGCGGCCGGGCACATTGTAGAGCACGATCGGCAGCGGCGACCGCTCGGCGAGCACCGCGAAGTGGCGTGCGATCCCCTCCTGGCTCGGCCGGTTGTAATAAGGCGGCACCATCAGTGCGGCGTCCGCCCCTGCATCCTTGGCCGCCTGGAGATTCGCCGCCGCCACGCCGGTGTCGTTCGAACCGGCGCCCGCGATCACCGGCACCCGCCCCGCCGCCTGCTCGACACAGGCCCGCACCACGCGGAAATGCTCGTCCTTCGGCATGGTCGCCGCCTCGCCCGTCGTCCCGCACGCGACCAGCGCGGTCGACCCCTGCTCGATCTGCCACTCGACAAAGGCCCGAAACACCCCCTCGTCAAACGCGCCACCAACATGGTCGCCCGTGTCCGCGAACGGCGTCACCAGTGCGGGAATCGATCCTGAGAACATGGAAGAAAATGCGCTCCTGCTGCACTGATAGGCCAATTTGTTCAGGACATGTACGGGTCGGGGCCTTATTCTGTCCAGCATGGTGACTGCTTTGAAACCCGTGATGATGCTGGCGGCCTTTGCCGGCGTGGCCCTTCCTCCCCAACAGAACAGCCAGTCGCAGGATCAGCTCGACCGCTACCGCACGCAGATGGCGAACATGCCGCCCAGTGCCCAGACCGCCAGCGCGATGCCCGCCGATGGCACGATCGCCGCGGCACTCGCGCAATGGCGCGCGCTGCAACAGACCGATTCGCTACCCTTCGACAGCTATGCCGGCTTCCTGATGGCGCATCCCGGCTGGCCGGGCGAGACGAGCAACCGGCGCGCAGCGGAGCGGCAGGCGGCAAACTTTACCGCAGCGCCCGCCAATATCGTCGCCTATTTCCGGCGCTTCCCGCCACAAAGTGCCGCAGGCGGCGTCGCCTTTGCCCGCGCACTGCAGACGACGGGCGCCACTGCGGAGGCAGCTAAGGCCGCCCGCGCCGCGTGGCGCCGTGGTCCGCTGTCCCCGACCGACGAGGCCCTGGTCCTGTCCAGCTTCGGCAGCGCGCTGACGCCCGACGATCACGACCAGCGGATGGATGCGCTGCTGTGGCAGGGCGCGACCAGCGTTGCCGCCCGCCAGATCGGCTTCACCAGCACGGCAAAGCGCCCGATCTTCGAGGCGCGGCTGGCCTTTCGTACCAATGCCGCCAATGCGTCCGACCTGTCGGCCTCGACACAGGCGCTCTACGCCAATGATCCCGGCTACATCGCAGACCGCGCGACATGGTTGCGCAACAGCGGCGCCAGCCCCACTGCCCGCGGCTGGCTTGCCCGCCCGCGCACGCTCGCCAGCCGGCCGGGCAATGTCGAGAAATGGTATGAGGCACTGCTCGTCAACGCGCGCGCGGCCGCCGCGGACAATCAGTTGCAGACTGCCTATGACATCGCGCGGCAGGTGGACGACGCCTATCCCGCGGGCACCGACGTCTCGACCAAGCCCTATGGCGAGCGCGACGATTACACCAGCCTGGTATGGCTGGGTGGGCAGACGGCGATGAAGCTGAACCGTCCCGCCGACGCGATGGTGCTGTTCGAACGCTATGGCCGGGGCAGCCAGTCGCCGCAGACCCGCGCCAAGGGCTTCTACTGGGCGGGTCGCGCGGCCGAGGCCGCCGGTCGCACCAGCGAAGCCGCAGCGTTCTACGCTCAGGCAGCCGGTTATCGCGATCAGTTCTACGGCCAGCTATCGCTGGAGCGCACCGGTCAGCCCTTGACGGCGCCGCCGGCCATCGCCGCGCCGGCCATTGCCCCCGCGGTCCAACAAGCCTTCGCCAATCGCGAGGTGGTGCGCGCGGCCCGCTTCCTGGGCCAGATCGGCCAGTATCAGGATCAAAGCGCATTCGTTCGCCAGATCGCAGCCGATGCGACGACGGAAACCGATCACTGGCTCGCCGCCGACCTGTCGCGTCAGATCGGAAGGCCGGACCTGGCCGTCATGGTCGGACGCAGCGCGATGCAGAACGGCCTGACCGATTATTCCGCCGCCGGCTTCCCCACCGTACCGGTGCCGCAGGGCTATGAAGGCAACTGGACGCTGATCCACGCCATCGCGCGCCAGGAAAGCCAGTTCGATCGTGCCGCGGTCAGCCATGCCGGTGCGCGCGGGCTGATGCAGTTGATGCCCGCCACTGCCGCCGAACAGTCGGGCAAGATCGGCCTGTCCTACTCCCCCGCGGCGCTGACCACCGACCCCAGTCTGTCGATCCAGCTCGGCTCCAGCTATTTCGAGCGGATCTTCGGCAATTACGGCAGCTATCCGCTGGCGATCGCGGCCTATAATGCCGGCGGCGGCAACGTGAACAAGTGGCTGCGCCAGAACGGTGACCCGCGCACCGGAGCAATCGACATCGTCGACTGGATCGAGCAGATTCCGTACATGGAAACGCGCAATTACGTGCAGCGTGTGCTGGAAAACGCGGTGGTGTACGATCTGATGAACCCGGCGCGCGCCAAGAGCCGGGGCACGAAGACGCCGCTGAGCTGGTATCTGGGCAAGTCCGGGCGGCCGGGCTGATCGCACGAGCCGTGACGGACAGACCCAACTACATCACGCCGGCCGGATACGCCGCGCTGCGTGCCGAATATGAGCAACTGTTCGGCACCGAGCGGCCCCGGCTGGTCGATACCATCGCCTGGGCGGCGGGCAATGGCGATCGATCGGAGAATGGCGACTATATCTATGGTCGCAAAAGGCTGCGCGAGATCGATCGGCGGCTCGGCTGGCTGTCGAAGCGGATGAAGGCTGCCAAGGTGGTGGACCCGGTTCGTCAGGAGGACCGGACGCGCATCTGGTTCGGTGCAACCGCTACCATCGTCGACGAGGACGATCAGGAACGCATCCTCACGCTGGTCGGCGACGACGAGGCGGAAGCGGGCCAGGGCCGCATCGGATGGAACGCGCCGATCGCCCGGGCACTACGGGGGGCCGCGATCGGGGATCTGCGCCGGGTCCATCTGCCCGCAGGCGAGCGGGAATATGAGGTCATCGCCATCACCTACCCGGCGGCCTGAGGAACGGGGCCGTCCCACCGCCGGTTATCTCCCTGCAACGACAGGAGAGAGACGATGGAAAATCCCCGCACGACCAGCGCGCGTGATCATGACGACAGCGCGATCATCGACGCCGCCGAACGCTCGCCGAATGCAGTCGGCCATGCGGGCGGGCGACTAGCGACGGACGTCGGGACGCAGAACGACCTGACCCGCGAGGTCGAAGACCCCGAAGCACATGACCGCGTTACAAAGGAAAGCGCGATTGCTAACAACACGGCCTATCCCTCCGATCGGCGGGGCGGCAACGAATAAGGACGGCCATGGCGGACGACGTACCGGCGCGTAACATCGCGCTTCTGATCGATGCGGACAACGCCACGCCGTCCGCGCTTGATCCGGTACTGACGGTGCTGGCCGAGCTGGGCACCGTCAACGTCCGCCGAGCCTATGGCAACTGGTCCAAGCCCGGCCTGAAGGGCTGGCGCGACATGTCGGTCAAGCATGGCATCGAGCCGCAACAGCAGTTCGACCTGACCAAGGGCAAGAACGCCACCGACATGAAGATGACGATCGACGCGATGGACCTGCTGTTCCGCGGCCGGGTTCAGGGGTTCGGCATCATGTCTTCGGACAGCGACTTCATGCCGCTGGCGATGCGCATCCGCCAGGATGGCATTCCCGTCTACGGCTTCGGCAGTTCGCGCACGCCGGAGGCATTCCGACAGGCCTGCACCCGCTTCATCGACGTGACCGCACTGACCGAGCGGCCCAAGCCCTCCCCCGCCGACGTGCCGCTGTCCGAGTCGCTGCCGCCCCCGATCGAGGCACGAACAACCGAGAGCGCGGTCCGCCCAGTGGACGAGGATCTGCTGAAGCTGCTGATCGATGCCTATACCTCGGTCAAGCGCGACGACCGGGGCTTTGTCAGCCTCTCTGCAATGGGCCAGCTGGCCGGCAACCGCTCCAGCTTCGACGCGCGCAACTACGGATTTCGCCAGCTTTCCGATCTTATCAAGGCCGTACCCAATTTCCAGACCGAGCGTCGCCCGGACGGCCGCCTGTTCGTGAAACGGGTACGCTGACCGATCCGTCCGCAAACAAAAATGGCCCGGCTTCCTCGTGGAAGCCGGGCCATTCCCGAAGCGTAGGACCTTGGCGCTTACTTGCGCAGCGTCAGGCCACCACCGAAACGCTTGTTGAAGCGTGCGACCTGGCCGCCCGCGTCCAGCATCTGGCCACGGCCACCGGTCCAGGCGGGGTGCGCCAGCGGGTCGATGTCGAGCTGCATCGTGTCGCCTTCCTTGCCCCAGGTGGAGCGGGTTTCGAACACGGTGCCGTCGGTCATCTGGACCTTGATCATGTGGTAGTCGGGATGGGTATCGGTCTTCATGGTGGTAGCTCCTGCGTGGCTGGTTCCGACCAGCCGGGAATGCGAAGCGGCGCCCATAGCGAACGGGCGCCGCACGGTCAAACGCCGTATCGAACGAGGATCAGTCGGCCTTCGGCGAATCGGCGATCATCGCGGTGAAGTTCGCCTCGGCAACGACCTTTCCGTCGACCTTGGCGACACCGGCGAACTTGCAGACGGTGGCCCGCTTCTGGACGAAGGTCGCCTCCAGTTGCAGCAGCACGCCGGGTTCGACCGGCTTGCGGAACTTGGCACCGTCGATCGCCATGAAATAGACGAGCTTGCCCGATCCGGCGAGGCCCAGGCTTTCCACCGCCAGAACACCAGCGGCCTGTGCCAGCGCCTCGACGATCAGCACGCCCGGCATGATCGGGCGGCCGGGGAAGTGCCCCTGGAAGAAGCCTTCGTTGATCGTCACCGCCTTGATCGCCGTGATCGACGTGTCGGGCACGAGGCTTTCGACACGATCGATCAACAGCATGGGATAGCGGTGCGGAAGCGCCGCCATGACCCGCCCGATATCGAACGGGCCCATGGCGGATTTCACCTCGTCAGTCACCGCGTCGCTCACCGGCCGCTGTTGCGGCGGTTACCGGTGGCGGCCGGAGCCGGCGTCGCGGCGGGTGCAGCACCGGCCGGCGCAGCACCGGCGGCCTGACCGCCCTGACCCGGCTGCCAGTTGGCCGGCGGCGTGGTGTTGACGGTCGGGACCAGACGGTCGAGCTCGGCCGTCACGGCCGCGGTGATGTCGGCGGTCGGCTGCATGAACAGCACCGCCTGCGGCGAGACGAGCAGGCTGACATTCTTGGCGCGGACGGCGCTCTGCACCGCTTCGCCCAGACGGTTCTGGATCTGCTCGATGGCATAGGCCTGCGCGCGCTGTGCCGGCTGGGTCAGGCGCTGAAGCTCCTGGTTCGCAGCGGTTTCACGCGTCTGGATCTGCTGCGCCTGGGTCTGCAGCGCCTGCTGGTTGGCGTTGGGCGCCGAACGGGCGGTGTTGAACTGCTGGATCAGCGGCTGCAACTCGGTCGACAGGGCCTGGCGACGTGCTTCGGCCTGATCGAGCTGCGCCTTATAGGTCGTCTCGATCTGGGTGCGGGCAGCGGTCCAGGCGCGCGAGTTGGCGATCGCACCCTGCGGATCGGCGACGGCGACACCACCGACCTGCGCGGCGGCCGGAGCCGCAGCAAGGACGCCAGCGGCGAGGAGGAGAGTCGTGAACGTCTTCATCAGAACTGTGTCCCTACGTTGAAGGTGATGAGCTTGGGGTCGTCGCCCGCCTGGGTGACCAGCGCCTTGGCGAGATCGATACGCAGCGGGCCGAACGGAGAATTCCAGTTTACGCCGACGCCGACCGACACGCGGGGCGTCCAACGTCCACCGAAGTAATTCTCCACGAACGGCGTATTGCGTACCAGCGTATTGACCGTGGTGCCGGTGCAGACACCATTCGTCAGCGTACCGGTCGCGCACGTGGTGGTCAGTCCGGTCCCCGGGGTGGTATACAGCGGATTACCGGCGGCATCACGCTGGATGTTGCCGATCAGGGTCGGCGATCCATCGCTGTTGAAGCGCAGATTGCCACTGGCATCGCGCAACTGTTCGAAGGGCGGGTCAGCGGTCGGACGCGGACGGGTCAGGTCAAACAACGAACCGGCCTGCACGTAGATGGACGGCCGCAGCCCCATCTCGCGGGCACCGGAGCCGAGCGGCAGTTCGAGTTCGAGACGCGTCAGGTAATAGGCCTTGCCGCCCAGTGCGTCATCCACAAGCTGATTACGGTCGGTAATCAGCGCCTGTGTGCCATCGGCTGCATTCCCAGTGAAGAAACGACGCTGAACGCGCGGACCCACGCCGCGGATGTCGAACCCGCGGAACTGCGGCTCGCCCAAATAGAAACGGTCGGTGATGCGCACGGGATCGATACCGGGGCCACGGCTGCTTTCCAGCGAGTGGATGTAACCGCCCTCGCCCAGCCATGACAGCACAAAGCCGCTGCCCAACCCCTTGAACTTCGAGCCCTCGGCGCGGGTACGGATATATTTCACGTCACCGCCGAGACCGGCAAAGTCCTGGCTGAACGAGAAGCGGTGGCCCGCGGTCGGGCGCAGGCGGCTGTTCAGGCTGTCATAGATCAGCGAGTAGCCGACCGACGAGGTCCAGCGATTGCCAAGCTGCTCGCACAGATATCGGCCGGCGATGGTGACGTCGCACTCGCCTGCCGCGTTGAAGAAGGAGTTGGCGAGACCGACCTCGTCATAGGTCAGGCCATAGCGACCGGACAGCGACCAATATTCGGTCAATGGCACGCCCGCGCGCACCTGGAAGCCGGTTGACACCTGGCTGTAGGTGGTCTGACGGTTGGTGCCGACGAAGTTGAACGCGTTGAAGTCGCGGCGGAAGATGTCGACGCCCATCGCGATGTTCTTGTCGAACACGTATGGCTCGGTGAAGCCGAGTTCGACCGACTTGGAATAGGCCGAATAATTCACGCCGGCGCGGAGTTCCTGGCCCTTGCCGCGGAAATTGCGCTGCGTGATGTTGGCCTGGATGATGAAGCGTTCGAGCGACGAATAGCCGGCGGACAGCTGCAACTCGCCGGTCGAGCGCTCCTCGACATTCGTCTCCAGCACCAGTCGATCGGGGGCGGAACCGGGGTTCTGCTTGATCTCCAGCTTGTCCTGGAAATAGCCGAGCGAATTGATGCGGTCCTGCGAACGGCGCACCTGGAAGCTGTTGAACGCGTCGCCCTCGGCCAAACGGATTTCACGCCGCACGACCTTGTCTTGCGTCTGCGTGTTGCCGTTGATCTCGATGCGCTCGACATAGGTGCGCTTGGCTTCGGCGATGTTGAACGTGACCGACATGGTCAGCGCCTCGCGATCGCGCTGGAACTCCGGGTTCACATCGGTGAAGGCATAGCCGAACAGGCCGGCGGTCTGGCTCAGGCTTTCGACCGAGTCCTCAACCAGCTTGGCATTGTACCAGTCGTCCTTCTTCATCGGCAGCGACGCGGCAAGCTTCGTATTGTCGAAATCGCGGATCTGGCTGTCGACCGCCACGTCGCCGAACTTATAGCGCGGCCCTTCCTCCACCACATAGGTGATGATGAAGTCCTGCTTGTCCGGGGTCAGCTCGGCCACCGCGCTGGTCACGCGAAAATCGGCATAGCCCTCGGTCAGGTAGAACTGGCGCAGCTTCTGCTGGTCATAGGCCAGCCGGTCCTGGTCGTAGGAGGTGTTGGACGACAGCAGGCGGAACCAGCGCGACTGCTTGGTCGCCATCTCGCCGCGCAACTGGTCATCGGAGAATTTTTCATTGCCCAGGATGTTGATCTGGCGGACCTTGGACTTCGGGCCCTCGCTGATCTCGAACACCACGTCGACGCGGTTCTGGTCGAGGCTGACCATCTTCGGTTCGACCACCGCGCCGAACCGGCCCTGACGGCGATACAGCTCGACGATGCGCGCCACGTCCTGGCGGACCGCGGTACGCGTGAAGATCTGGCGCGGGGCCAGCCGGATTTCCTTGGTGATCTTGTCGTTCTTGAGGCGCTTGTTGCCCTCAAGGATCACGCGGTTGATGATCGGGTTCTCGCGCACGCGCAGCACGATGTCGCCCGTCTCGACGCCGGCGATCGAGAAATCGGCGAACAACTCGCTGGCCTGCAGGTCCTTGAGCGCCTGATCCAGCGTTTCCGGCGTGTAGGGAATGCCGACGCGCAGCTTGGTATAGGACAGCACCGTCTCGGGCTCGATGCGCTGCGCCCCCTCGACTCGCAACGTCTTGATGGTGCGAACCGGTGCCGGTGCCACGCTCGGCACCGCGGCGGGCGCCTGCGCGGGGGCAGTGGCGGCACCCGACCTTGCCGGCGCGGTCTGCGCAAGGGCAGGAACGCCCGACAGCGCCGTACCCGCCAGCAGCACAGCGCCCGCGCGCACGAACTTCATACCAGTCATCGCTGTCACCAAACCCACCCCAGAAAAGTCGAACCGACCCCTGCGTTCGCCGCCCTGCCCCAGCTTGCTCACCCGATCAAGCCGGCGAGATTCTTCCACAGGCCCAGATTACCCAGATCGTTGAACGTCACGAACAGCATCAGCGCCAGGATCGCCAGCATTCCGCCACGAAAGGCCCATTCCTGCGCATCGGGGCCGAGCGGTCGCCGCCGCACCGCCTCGATCGCGTAGAACAGCAGATGACCGCCATCGAGCATCGGCACTGGCAGCAGATTGATGAACCCCAGATTGATGGACACCAGCGCGATCAGGAACACGAAGGCGTCGAGCCCAAGCGCCATTTGCTCGCCGGAAACCTTGGCGATCGACAAAGGCCCGCCCAACTCCTTGACCGAGCGGCGGCCGGTAATGACCTGGCCCAGCGTTTCCACCATCATCGACACGATCTGGCCGGTGCGCTGCACCGCCACGACGGGCGCGCGCAACAGGCCGACCGGCTGTATCTCCGGCTTCGGACCGAGCAGGCCCAGACGACCGATGCGATACTCGTTGCCGAAGCGATCGCGTTGCAGATCGGTGGCGATCACCGCCTCTACCGAGGTCGGCTGGCCATCGCGGACCAGATCGACGCGCACCCGCTCGCCGGCACGAATCTGGATGAAGCGCACCATGTCGGCAAAATCGTCGATCGGCCGACCATCAAGTGCGGTGACCCGGTCGCCTGCGCGAAGCCCCGCCGCGGCCGCTGCGCTGTTCGGTGCGACGGCCCCTGCCACCGGCGGCATCACCGCTTCGCCATATGCCAGCGCAAAACCCGCCAGGATCAGGATCGCCGCGGCAAAGTTGATCGCCGGGCCTGCCGCGACGATGATCGCGCGCTGCCATACGGGCTTGGCCTGAAAGGTGCGCTGCCGCTCCTCGGCCGGCATCGACAGCCATTCGGCGCTGGGCTGGCTGGCTGGGTTCATGTCGCCCGAAAACTTGACGTAACCGCCCAGCGGCAGCCAGCCGATCTTCCAGCGGGTGCCGCGCTTGTCGGTGAAACCCGCCACCTCGCGACCGAAGCCGATGGAGAAGGCGTCCGCCTTCACCCCGAACCAGCGGCCGGCAAGATAATGGCCCAGTTCGTGAACGAACACGAGCGGGCCGATGACGAGCACGAAGGCGAGAATGGTCAACAGGAAACCGGGAGTCTCGATCAAACGACGCAATCCTCTACGCGTTCGCCCGCCAATACCCTCGCATGCGCATCGATTGCGAGTACCGCATCAAGCGTATCCGGCGGGGCCGGGTCGTAACGCTCCAGTATATCCTCGACGATTGCGGCAATTTCGAGGAAGCCGATGCGACGGGCCAGGAAGGCCGCAACCGCAATCTCGTTCGCCGCGTTCAGGATCGCCGGCCGGGCACCACCCGCGATCAGCGCCTCGCGCGCCAGCCGCAACGCGGGGAATCGCACCGGATCGGGCGCCGCGAAATCGAGCCGGCCGAGCGCGACCAGATCGAGCGGGGCCATCGGCGTCGCCATCCGGTCCGGCCAGGCCAGGCAATGCGCGATCGGCACCCGCATGTCCGACGGGCCCAGCTGTGCCAGCATCGATCCATCGATATAGTCGACGGCGGAGTGGATGACCGATTGCGGATGGACGACGATCTCGATCCGGTCCTCGGGCACGGGGAACAGGCGCGCCGCCTCGATCAGCTCCAGCCCCTTGTTCATCATCGTCGCCGAATCGATCGAGATCTTGGCGCCCATCGACCAGTTGGGGTGCGCGACCGCCTGTTCGGGCGTCATGCGCGCCATCTCTTCACGCGTCCTGTCGCGGAACGGGCCGCCGCTCGCCGTCAATATGATACGCCGGACGCGTTCGGGCCGTGCGAAATCGAAGCATTGATAGATGGCATTATGCTCGCTGTCGGCCGGCAACAGCGTCGCACCGCTGCGCGCCGCCGCGGCCAGGATCAGCTCGCCCGCGGATACCAGCGGCTCCTTGTTGGCCAGCACCACCGTGCCGCCCCGCTCGATCGCGGCCATGGCGGGCTTCATGCCCGCACAGCCGACGATAGCGCCCATCGTCCAGTCCGCGCCCAGAGCCGCTGCCTCGCACACCGCCTGCGCCCCCCCAGCCACCTGCGTTGCGGTACCTGCCAATGCGTCGCGCAGTGCCAGCACGCAGCTTTCGTCCGCGACCACCGCCAGTTCCGCGTTGGTACGCCGCGCGGCGGCCGCTAGCTTCGCGACATCGCAATTGGCGGTCAGCGCCCGCACGCGGAACTTGTCCGGCTCGCGTTCGATCAGGTCGAGCGTCGAGGTACCGACCGACCCGGTCGCGCCAAGGATGGTGACGGTGCGCATCAGATCAGCCGCGGTGCGATCACGAGAAGCGCCGCGATCGGCGCCACCGGTACGACGCCGTCCAGCCGGTCCAGCACCCCGCCATGACCGGGCAGGACATTGCCCGAATCCTTCACGCCAGCTCGCCGCTTGAGCGCGCTTTCGAACAGGTCGCCACCTTGTGCCAGCACGGCTAGGAACGGCGTGGCGATGGTCAGGCGCAACGGCAGGTCGTAGAAGGCCTCCATCACGGCCGCCAGCAGGGTCGCAAGGACAACGCCGCCGAGAAGACCGGACCAGGTCTTTGCAGGGCTGATCGACGGGGCGAGCTTGGGACCGCCAAAGGTGCGGCCGGTAAAGAAGGCACCGCTATCGCATGCCCAGACCAGCGCCATCGCCCATAGCGCCAGCACAAGCCCATTGGGCTGTTCGCGGATCAGCAGCAGCGAGAAGACCGGCAGGCCGACATAAAGAACGCCCGCGCCCAGCGCTGGGCGCCGCGAGACAATGGTGACGAAGAAGAACGCGCCAGCGATCAGGCCGAGCGCAAAGAAGCCCGGACCAGCCGCCAGTTCCGGCGCCATGATCGCCAGCGGCACGGACAGCGCAAACTGCGCCATGCGCTTTGCCTTGGCATCGGCCTGATGCAGGTCCGACCATTCCGCCATCATGAACAAGGCGACGACAACGGCGAGCAGCCAGAAGAGCAGCCCGCCCGCAACCAGGCACAGGCTGGCGACCGCGATCATGACGAGGCTCGCCAGGATGCGCTTGGTCATGTTCGACATGCCGGACGGCATCGGCGCGGGGTCGGTCACAAGCCTCCGAAACGTCGCTGGCGGCGGCCAAACGCTGCCACCGCCTCACCAAGCGCCGCCTCGTCGAAATCGGGCCACAGCGTGTCGACGAACAGCAATTCGGCATAGGCCGCCTGCCACAGCAGGAAGTTGGACAGCCGCTGCTCGCCCGAGGTGCGGATCACCAGATCGAGGGGCGGGAGACCGTGGGTGTCCAGTTCGGCCTCGATCGCCTCCGCCGTGATCGCCTCCGGCGCGATCTCGCCGGCCGCGGCGCGCGTCGCCAGCCGCTGCGCGGCCGCCACCAGTTCAGCCTGCGCGCCGTAGTTGAGCGCGATCACCAGGATCGGACCGGTATTGGATGCGGTGCGCGCGACCGCATCGTCGATCAGCGCGACGAGATCAGCGGAGAAACGGCGATAGTCGCCGATGATGCGCAGCCGCACATTGTCCGCCACCAACTCGGCCAGATCGTTGCGAATGAACAGGCGGAGCAGACCCATCAGGTCGCTCACCTCCGCCTCCGGCCGCCGCCAATTCTCCGACGAGAAGGCATAAAGCGTCAGCGCCTCGATCCCCAGCGCGCGGGCCGCGCGGGTGATGCGGCGTACCGTGTCCACCCCGGCCTTGTGCCCGGCGAAGCGCGGCAACAGCCGACGCTTCGCCCAGCGGCCGTTGCCGTCCATGATGATGGCGACGTGCCGCGGCACCGCGCCCGTATCAGGCACGGCGGCAAGCGATCCCAGGGCGACCTGCGCCGAGGCGGCCGGCGGGCTCACTTGCCCAGGATTTCCTTTTCCTTGGCCGCCGCCGCCGCATCGACATCGGCGATCGTCGCGTCGGTCAGCTTCTGCACCTCGGTTTCGTGGCGCTTGCGATCATCCTCGCCGAACACGCCCTTCTTTTCGTCGGTCTTCAGGCTGTCCATACCGTCGCGACGCACGTTGCGGACCGCGATGCGCGCCTTTTCGGCATATTGCCCGGCAAGCTTGGCGAGTTCCTTGCGGCGCTCCTCGGTCAGGTCGGGGATCGGCAGACGCAAGGTCTGGCCGTCGTTGATCGGGTTGAGGCCGAGGCCGGCCGAGCGGATCGCCTTTTCGACGGGACCGACATTGGACTTGTCCCATACCTGTACCGACAGCATGCGCGGCTCCGGCGCGGAGACGGTCGCCACCTGGTTCAACGGCATGTGGCTGCCATAGACCTCGACGGTAACCGGATCGAGCAGCGCGGTGGAGGCGCGGCCCGTACGCAGGCCACCCAGATCATGCTTCAACGACTCGACCGCACCGGCCATGCGGCGTTCGAGATCGGATTTAACGTAGGCGGGCATCGATTACTCCTGATTCTGCACGATCGTCGAGACGCCGTCACCGGCGAGCACGGCACCGAAATTGCCATGCTCGCGGATGTTGAAGACGACGATCGGGATATTGTTGTCGCGGCACAGCGCGATGGCAGAGGCATCCATGACCTTCAGGTCGTCGGACAATACGCGCGAATAGCTGACGGTTTCATAGCGCGTGGCCGTCGGCACCTTTTTGGGATCGGCATCGTACACACCGTCGACGCTGGTGCCCTTGAACAGCGCGTCACACTTCATCTCGGCCGCGCGCAGCGCCGCACCGGAATCGGTGGTGAAGAAGGGCGAGCCGACACCGGCGGCAAAGATCACCACCCGGCCCTTTTCCAGGTGTCGCTCGGCACGGCGACGGATAAAGGGTTCGCACACGCTGGACATCGGGATCGCCGACTGGACGCGGGTGTCGACGCCGATCTGTTCCAAGGCGTTCTGCACGGCCAGTGCGTTCATCACCGTGGCCAGCATGCCCATATAATCGGCCGTCGCCCGCTCGATCCCCTTGGCCGCCGCCGAGAGGCCACGGAAGATGTTGCCGCCGCCGACGACCACGCACAGTTCATAGCCCTGGTTGCGCACATCGGCGATCTCGCCGGCGACGCGTGCGGTGATGACGGGGTCGATGGCAAGACCGCCCTCGCCCATCAGGACCTCACCCGAGAGTTTCAACAGGATGCGTTTGAAGCGTGGCGCGGTCATCAGATCTCGGAAGCTGGTTGGGGGAGCGGCGCGGACCTTAGGCGCGGCGGCGCGCCGGGGCAACCTCGGCGACGTGCAGGATCGATGGTGATTTCATACGGGTCGCGGCGGCGTGCGAGAGCAACGCCGACAAAGATTATCCATCGATATCAAACACGTCGCAAAGCTGTACCATTTTGGGTGTCGTTTCACAGATAAGCTATTTTTTACGTTCTGTTGCTAACGATTGCGGCCATGATCCTGCGCTGCGCCAGCATTGTTCCAAGGCCGTCATCGACATCCCGACCGCTTTGGCGTTCGACGCGGGGCGTCGTGCTGGTCGAGTTCGCGATGATCGCGCTTCCGTTTTTCGCCGTTCTGCTCGCCGCATTGATGACCAGCCTCGTCTTCTTTGCCCAGCAGACGCTGGAAAGCGTCACCGCCCGCTCGGGCCGGCTGTTGCTGACCGGGAGCGACAAGGCAGCGGTTGCCAGCAAGGCCGCGTTCAGGACGCGTATCTGCAACGATCTTCCCGCCTATCTGCGCTGCGAGAATCTGTTGGTTACGGCGGCGAAGCCGGACACCTTTACCGCTGCCGATTTCACGCAACCCACGATCCGGTTCGACGCAAGGGGCAAGCCGATCGACAATCTGCCCTTCACCATCGGTGAGCCCGGCAAGATCACGGTTCTGCGGGTCCTGTACGTATGGGATCTGCCGACGGTATCGCTGGGCTACGACATTTCCAATCTGCCGGGCGGGCGTCGGCTGCTGGTCGGCACGGCGATCGCACGTGCGGAATTGTATAAATGAGGCCGCTGATAACGCTGGGTCGGGATCGCCGCGGCGTTGCCCTGATCGAGTTCGCCTTCACCTTTCCCATCCTGTTGCTGCTGTTCCTGGGCGGCTATCAACTGGCCGATGCGGTGGCGTGCCAACGCAAGGTCGGGCTGGCGGATCGCACCATCGTCGATCTGGCGAGCACGCCCAAGACGCTGACCAAGGCCGATCTGCAAACCATCCTCGAGTCCTCGACCGCGATGCTGGCACCCTATTCGCGCGCCGGTGCCACGGTTCGGGTGCTGCAGATCGTCTTCGATGCCGCAGGTACGCCGTCAATCGACTGGAGCCGGGCGATCAATACCACGCCACGCACCGCTATTTCCACGGACGACATACCGGCCCGCCTGCGGGTGGCGAATACCGCGCTGATCATGGGCGAGGTCACCTACGCCTATGATCCGGGTGTGGCTTATCGTTCGGTCGGCAAGCTGAATTTCTCCGACCGCTTTTTCATGAATCCCCGCAACTCCAACATGGTCGTTTGCAATGACTGTCGCTGACCTGATCGCCGCCGCATCCCGGGGGGCTCGCCGGCTGCACGAGGATCGCCGGGGCAATGTGTTGATGCTGACCGCGTTCGCGCTGTTGCCCATCACCTTCGCCACGGGGATGGGCATCGATTACAGTCGCGCCAAGCGGACTGAAAGCAAGCTGGACGCGGTCGCCGATGCCGCCAGCCTCGCCGCCGTGACCCAGGTGACGATGGAGAAGCCCGTCGGTGCGGCCTGCGCCGCAGCGCGCAACACGTTCGTTTCCCAGACGGGAGGGCTGGACGGTCTGTCACTCGACGTCAGCCAGCCCAGCGGCCTGCAGATCGTCATTACCGACACCTATGCCTCCGGCACGGCGGCACCCTACATCTGCCCGACGAACCCCAACGCGAACGCTACCGGCGAGCGGCCGCTGACCCGCAAGGCGGTCGTCACCTATGGCGGCACATCGGCCAACAGCTTTGCCGGCGTGCTGGGCGTCGCGACGCTTGCCGTGGCCGGCACCAGCACGTCGGAGACGATCAAGGCGCCGTATATGGACGTCTATCTGGCGCTCGACACGTCGCAATCCATGGGGCTGGCGGCATCCGACGAGGATGCGAAGAGGTTGTGGACGCTCACCTACGAGCTGAACAGCGACGTCCAAAAGAACAAGCGCGGGTGTCAGTTCGGCTGCCACGTAGCTGGCAAGCTGACGGATGGTTCGTGGGAGAAATACTCAAACGAAGCGATTGCCAACAAATACGGCATCAAGATGCGAGTGGATATTGAGCGCATTGCTGTGCTGGACATGATCAACACGGCACTGAACAGCCAGAACAAGGACCGCTTCTATCGGTTTGGGGTGTATGAGTTCGGCACCGATATGCGACAGGTGCAATCGCTGACCGACGACCTGAGCAGCGTGACGCGTACCGTGTCGAAACTGACGCTCGGTCCCAATGACGGGGCGGTCGGCTATGGCGATACCAACCTGGCCGCCGTGATGAACGGCATGGCGGCACAGATCCCGGCGAGCGGCGACGGTACTACGAAAGCCGATGCCCGCAAGTTCCTGTTCATCGTCACCGATGGTGTACAGGACCTGTGCGGCAAGAGCCATTGCATGGCGTTGATGGACCCGGCCAAATGCGAGACGCTGAAGCGGGACAAGAAGGTCACGATCGGGATCGTCTATACGACCTACCTGCCGGTCAAGAAATTCCCAGCCGACGACAAAAGCACAGAATTTGCTTTCGAATACAATTGGTTGATCGCCCCTCTGCCGCCATCGAAGATCCGCCCGAGGCTGGAGGAATGCGCCTCCCCCGGCTGGCTGCTGGAGGCATCGGACGGCGACGGCATCCATGCCGCGATGCTGAAGCTGTTCACCCAGGCGACGCAGGCGCCGACGATCATTCACTAGCAGACCAAGCCCTCGTGCCACCCAGGGTCGGGCGGCACAAGGTGCGGAGGTTACTTGCCCAGCCAGCGGGTGACGGCGGGTTGCAACTGCGTGGCCGTGCCCTTGCGGACGCCGATCTGCGAAATGGCGCGGGTGGCGCCGCCGCGCGAGCCGGCGGGCAGATACTGGTTGGCAAAGGCCGTGATCTTGCCCGGCATGGCGGGATCGCTGGAGCCTGCACCCAGCCCGACGATGAAGCCCGAACGCGTGCTTTCCTCCAGGAAGCTGTCGACCAGCGTGCGATTGGCGACCGCCCAGTCGAAGGCGAGATCGGGGTGGGTGCCGGCGATCGAGCGGAGCAGAGCGGCGCGCTGCGGGGGCGTGAAGGTGTCGGTCTTCAGCAACTCCAGCGCGCGCGCGGCGATGGCCGGATCGTCGGCATAGCCGAGCAGCGTGACGTAGCGGTTCTTGGCGACCGGGCTGCGCTCCGCCTTGGTCAAGGCCAGCAACTGGTCCCACTCCGCCGCGGTCGCATTGCTGGCATAGGTGGCCAAGATCGGCGCGCGGATGGCGGCGGGGATCGCGCCCGGATCGGTGCGAAGCGCGGCGACATAGGTGCGGGCGCGGGCCGCGACATCGGCATCGCCGTCACCACCCAGCTGGCCGATCAACTGTTCGCGCAGGTTGCTGATCAGCGCCGACTCGCCCGGCTTCGCATCAAGCCCGATCCGGGCGAGTACCGGCTTCAGCACGGCGGCGCTGCGCTGGCGGAGCGACGCCTCCAGCGGCGTGCCGCGATACAGCCGCTCCAGCGTGCCGAGCTTGCCCGCGACCGTGCCCCATTCCAGCGGGTCGGCATTCGCCCCGACCTGCGCCATCACCGCGAACCAGCGCGACAGATCCTGATAGCCGCCCGCCGCCAGCGCGAAGTCGTCGCCCAGCGTGCCGAGCCGGTCGTCCAGCGCCATCTTGTTGAAATCACGCACGATCGCGGCATGACCCGTCTCGTCGTACATCACACGGGTGTAGCTGCCCTTGCCATGGTTCAGCACCAAGGTGCCGCATCCGGGCACCTTGACCGGGGTCGCGGTGGCACCGAAGACGGTGGCGCGTGCCTCGCCGCCGCCGATCGTGGCCAAGCGGATGGGCACATGCCAGGTCTGCGGCGTCTTTGACGCGGCATCCAGGCCGAAGCGCCCTTGCGTCAGCGTGGCGACGGTCGCCCCGCCCTCGCAGCGCGTGCCGGTCAGCGTGACCAGCGGCACGCCGCCCTGCAACGTGAAGTCCTTGGCAATGGTCGCGATCGGCTGGCCCGAGGCGGCGGACAGTTCCGCCCAGAGCTGGTCGGTGACGGTGTTGCCGTACTTGTACTTGGCCATGTAGCGGCGGATGCCTTCACGGAACGGCGCCTCGCCCAGCGTCGCCTCCAGCATGCCGATGACCGACTGGCCCTTCAGATAGGTGATGCTGTCGAACGCCTCGCCGATCTGGTCCACCGTCTCCACCTTGCGGATGATCGGATGGGTGGCGGACGTCGCATCGATCGCCATCGCGCTTTCGCGGGCGCCGACCACCTCGGCCTCGCGCGCCTTCCATGCGGGGTTGAGATCGGCGGACGCCTTGTTCTCCATCCAGGAGGCAAAGCCCTCGTTCAGCCAGAGATCGTCCCACCACGCCATGGTGACGAGGTCGCCGAACCACTGGTGCGCCATTTCATGCGCGACAACGGTGTGGATGCGTTGGCGATTGCTTTCCGTCGCGATCTTGGGATCGAACAGCAGTTCGGATTCGAAATAGAAGATCGCGCCCCAGTTTTCCATCGCGCCGAAGAACTGGCTGGAGCCGGGGCCGGCGATCATGTCCATCTTGGGCAGCGGGTAGCGCTGGCCGAAATAGTTGTTGAAGTATGGCAGCAGCTTCGACGCCGCGCCGAGCGCATAGTCGCCCTGATCGACCACGCCCTTGCGGCTGATGATGCCGATCTCCACGCCGTTCGCGCGCGCCGTCTTGCGCTCGACATCGCCCATGCCGAGGAAGAGCAGATAGCTCGACATCACCGGCGTTTCGCCGAACTTGTAGAGCTTGCTGCCGTCCGCTGCCTGCGTGATCGTGGCGGGCATGTTGGAATAGGCGGTCTGGCCGGCCGGCGCGGTCGAAGACAGGCGGAACTTCGCCTTGAACGCGGGCTCGTCCCACATCGGCGCGAAGCGGCGGGCATCGGGTGCCTCGAACTGGGTCGCCAGCATCCGGGCCTGGCTGCCATCGGTGTTGGTATAGTCGATCGCGAACAGGCCGGAGGCGGCGCGATTGATCGTGCCGGTCCAGGCGAAACCGACCGTATGGCGCCCGGCCGTTACCGCCTGCGGCAGGGTCAGCGTCAGCGTCTGCGCTTCGTTGTCGAGCGCGTAGCGGATCGGCTTTTCGTCCAGCGTCGCGCGGGTGATCGCCAGATCGGCGGCGTTCAGGACGATGGTGCGCGTCGGGGTCTTCACGTCGACCGTTACCGTCTCCTCGCCGGAGAAGGTCAGCTTCTGCGCGTCGGGGCGCACCGTGATGTCGTACAGCACCGGCACGACCGTGCGCGGCAACTGCCCGGCGGCAAGCGCGGGCGCGGAGACGGTAAGGGACAGAAGCGCGGCAACGGCGAGTTTCATGAACGGGACCCTGTGATATGCTGTTACATCGGCGGTGTACGCTGTTGCGCGAACAAGGCAACATGAGGGTTGCGCGCGATGGGGCGATTCGCGGGTAACGCGGCGTCCCGCCGACGCGATTTGTGCCCGGTGGGTTGGAAGTGGACACTACACCCCCCTGTCCGTGTCCACTTACCTTTTCTGCAATCGTCCCGCCGCGCAAAGGACCGGTAGAACGAGGACGTCAGCATGGCGGCAAGCCTAGCGGAAAGCGACGCTGTAGGACAGCGGCCCCCTCCTGCCGCATACTGGACATGCTTGCCGTTTACGTTATCGTAAAGCGATGACCCTGCCCGCCCTGTTCGACCGCCTGCGCCTGCCCGTGATCGGGTCGCCGCTGTTCATCATCTCCGGTCCCGAACTGGTGATCGCACAGTGCAAGGCGGGGATCGTCGGATCGTTTCCCGCGCTCAACGCACGACCGGCGGCGATGCTCGACGAATGGCTGCACCGGATCACCGAGGAACTGGCCGCGCATAATCGCGACCATCCGGACCGGCCGGCCGCACCCTTTGCCGTCAACCAGATCGTCCACCGGTCGAACGACCGGCTGGAGGCGGATCTGGCGACCTGTGCCAAATGGCAGGTCCCGATCGTCATCACCTCGCTCGGCGCGCGCGAGGACCTGAACCAGGCGGTGCATGGCTGGGGCGGGATCACGCTGCACGACGTGATCGACGACCGCTTTGCCCGCAAGGCGGTGGAAAAGGGCGCGGACGGGCTGATCGCGGTCGCGGCGGGCGCGGGCGGCCATGCCGGGCGGCTGTCCCCCTTCGCGCTGGTGCAGGAAATCCGGCAATGGTTCGATGGGCCGCTGGCGCTGTCCGGATCGATCGCGACCGGCGGCGCGATCCTGGCGGCGCAGGCGATGGGGGCCGACGTCGCCTATATCGGCTCACCCTTCATCGCCACGACCGAGGCCAATGCGGTCGACGGCTACAAGCAGGCGATCGTCGAGGGGCGCGCGTCGGACATCGTCTATTCCAACCTGTTCACCGGGGTGCACGGCAATTACCTGCGCGGGTCGATCGCCGCCGCCGGCCTCGACCCCGACGCGCTGCCCGAAGGCGACCTGAAGACGATGGACTTCGGCACCGGCAACGGCGCCAAGGCCAAGGCATGGCGCGACATCTGGGGATCGGGCCAGGGCATCGGCGCGGTGGATGCGGTAGAGCCGGTCGCGGACCGGGTGGCGCGGCTGGAGCGCGAATATCGTGCCGCCCGGGTGCGGATCGGGGGGTAGGCTCCGCCCCCGATCCAGCCTGCATCAGATCTCCAGCGCGACAAAGATCGCCCTGGTCTTCTCCTTGTCCAGCGCGACCTCGAACGCGTCGTTGATCGCATCCAGCGGAAAGCGGTGGGTGATGAGTTCCTGGGTGCGCAGCTTGCCGCGCGCGACCAGATCGAGCACCTCGGCCTGTTCGGGGTAGATGTCGTGGACGGCGAAGCTGGCACTGGGGATCAGTGCGATCTCCGACATCTGGATGCGCTGCCATTCCAGCGCGATCTCGGTCTTGCCCCCGTCGAAGCCGCCGACCAGGACGATCCGGCCGCCGCGTCGCGCCAATTTGGTCGCCAGCGGCAGCGTGGTCGGCATCGACGTGCCGCCGGCGCATTCGAACACCACGTCCGCGCCGCGACCTTGCGTAAACGCCATCACCTGTTCGACCGGGTCCTGCTGCTCCGGATCGACCGTCACGTCGGCGCCCAGTTGCCGCGCCACCTCCAGCGAATGCGCCACGGTGTCGATGATCAGCACATCGGCGCCGCTCGCCTTGGCCAGCATCGCCTGCCCCAGCCCGATCGGGCCGGCGCCGATGATCGCGACACGCGCGTTGATGGTCAGCCCCGACAGATGCTGCGCATGCAGGCATACCGCATAGGTATCGAGCAGCGCGGCATCGTCGAAGCCGACATGATCGGGCAGCTTGTAGAATTTGTGCTGTGGCCCGACGACGAACTCGGCATAGGCACGCGACACGCTGGCACGGCGGGTGGGATAAAGGTCGGGGCAGCGATTATACTGGCGCACCCGGCACCATTCGCAATGTCCGCAACCCAGAACCGATTCGACCAGCACGCGGTCGCCGATCGCGACATGGGTGACATCCGCCCCGATCTCCACCACCTCGCCCGCCATTTCATGGCCCATGATGCAGCAGCGCAGTTCGGGGTCGGGTTTCTTCCAGTGGCGCAGGTCGGTGCCGCAGATGCCGGCGACGCGCACCCGCGCCTTTACCCAGTCCGCGGCGGGCAGTGCGGGCTCCTCCACCTCCGCGATGCGGAAGCGGCCATCCTCGGTTTTCAGGGCGGCTTTCATGGTGCGGCCGGTGCTGGCCGGGTCACTGGTCTCTGCCGTCATCGATCGCCCTGTCCCTTGTGGTGGACAGCGGGAGGTGACGCAACTTTCAAGTGACTGAAATAACGTGATTTAACCTCGGGCGGCGGCGGTCGCACATCGCGAACCGCCTGCCGCAGCCCTTAGAAAGCGGCGACCAGCCGATCGTGCAGCGAGTGCGCCGGATTGGGCATGTCGTCGGCCACGGTCCGGTCCAGCCGGGCGACGCGCCGGTGCAGGTCGATGCTCGTCGCCACCAGTCCGCGGGCGCGCGGCGGCATGGTCGCCAGCATGTCGCCATCGGTGACCGGCGCATCGCCCAGCCGCCGGGTCGGTGCGCAGGCATCGGCGGCGCTCAGCTCGCCCGCGTCCACCGCGCGCTGGGTGAGCAGCCAGGCGATGACATGCATGAGGCGGGTGGTCAGCTTCAGCGCCTCGCAGGAAAAGGCGACCCGCTGGACCGGCGCCAGACCGTCGCGATCGCCGCGCCCGCCCAGATCGAAATAGCTGCGAGCCTCATCGGCCAGCAGCATCGCCTCACTATACAGCCCCTCGGTCAGGCGCCGGCGCAAATCGGGATCGGTCCGTCCATCCATGATGCATGCGGCTCGCACAATCCCGGCACGTCGCACAGAGCCTGCGACGATGCCGTCGTCCCGAAACGGAGCAGGCGGCCCTGCCCCTGTGCTTCCAGAGGGCGTCAGGCGATGATGTCGGGTATCAGGCGATCCTCGACGGCGGCGATCTCATCGCGCAGGCGCAACTTGCGCTTCTTCAGCCGGGCCATCTGCAGCTGGTCGGGCACCGGCACGGCCGCCAGGGCGCCGATCGCGGCATCCAGATCGCGATGCTCGACCCGCAACACGTCCAGCCGCCCCCGCCATTCCGCATCGTCCATCGCATATCCCCCGGCCATCGCTGCCGCTCCCTTACGATGGGACGGGCGGCGGCGCGAGCGGGCAGATGCAGGTCGTCGCGCCTTTCACCACCATTTGTCGATTTCCGACCAAGGGGTCGGGACATTGCGGTCGATCGGTGCTTTAATCCCTTTCCCCCAACGCGAATGCTCAGGAGGTTTACCGCCATGCAGTCAACGCATCATCAGGCCCTGGAGACGAAGCATGCGACGCTGGATCGTCGCATCCATGCAGAAACGCAGCGCCCGTTACCCGATGCGACCATCCTGGCCGACCTCAAGAAACAGAAGCTGCGACTGAAAGAGGAAATGAGCAGCCTTTAACGGCAGATCGTGGGTCTCGGACGCATCGGCGTCCGGGGCCCTTTTGCCGCCCGGCGGTCGCGAGCCATGCCGCTACCCGCCGCCGCCGCCCGTCAGGGTTTCGAAGATTTCACCCGGACATTGGGGATAGACCGCGCATAGGTCGGCGTCGTCGTGCCACCGGTCACCGGCTTGCGCGCCAGTTGCGGATCGATGCTGTTGTCGAAGGCGACGCCTACCCGCCCCTGCGTGCACCAGGCGATCTTGCCGTGCACCTCGCCGATGCCGCGCAGCACCAGCATGACCGGGGTGCCCGGTTCCAGGATGCGGGGGAATTCGGCCATCAACCCGCCCTCGGACAGATTGCGCACGCGCACTTCATGGCGCTGCCCGGCGACCTCGAACTGCGCCATCAGGAACAGACTGTCGCGTGGCGCACGCCGCTCCGCGTCTGCCACTGCCTGGTTCGTGCTGCGATCGTCGCCGTTCATATATCCATTCCGCGCGGGCCCCTGACTTGAACCGGGGACACTATCGGTTGCCCGCCCCCATCCCAAGGGGATATGACGCAATGGGTAAACGAAACAATAACCCATTGCATCATTCGCGGTCGATCAATCGTCGCGCGACACCTTCTCGTTACGCTCGTGGCGCTCCTGCGCCTCCACCGTCATCGTGGCGATCGGCCGCGCCTCCAGCCGGCCCAGGCTGATCGGTTCGCCCGACACCTCGCAATAGCCATATTCGCCGTCGTCGATACGGCGCAGCGCCGCATCGATCTTGGCGATCAGCTTGCGCTGCCGGTCGCGGGTGCGCAGCTCGATCGACCAGTCGGTCTCGCTGGAGGCGCGGTCGGTCAGATCCGATTCGCGCAACGAATCGAGCTGCAGCTGCGACAGCGTGCCTAGCGAATCACGCTGGATCGCTTCCTTCCACTGATTGAGTTTACGGCGGAAATAGTCCTGCTGACGCAGGCTCATGAACGGTTCGTCCGCCGAAGGGCGATAGCCGTCGTCCAGGTCGTTCGCAGCCGCCGGGCTGCTGGAGTCGTCCACGCGATTAAACACCGTCGCCATACCACTCTCCCTCGGGCCCGTCGGCGCTTTTCGCTCCGCGTCCTCAGGGCCGCCCCCCATGGTGTCAGCGCCTATAATCGGAGAAACCGGGCGCGGCAAGCGACTGACGTTTCAGATGCTTACCTATTTGCGCAGCTTTGTTGCGAACATCTGCACGCTGGTGCAGCGCAGCATTGTGCCATTCGGCATCCGTTGCAGCATTGCTGCACCGGCAAGCGGGAAATTTCCGCACGATCCTGAGCGAAAATCATGGTTTCGCAAGCGCACGCTCCCGCGAGTCCCGTTCTTGCACGACCGCACGCGCCGGAGAGGCCTTGCACTTAAGTGTTTCTTGGTTTCTGTCGAAGTATCGGGCGCAGAGCGTCAACAGGGTTGATCCCCGGCCGGCTTGGGCGGGCGATGTGAGAGGTAAGCGATGTCGGTCCGGATGGCCTTGGCGAAACTTAGCGCATGTGCGGCGGGCGGTGCCGTGATCGGCGGCGGTGCCGTGCATATCGCGGAAAGTCCGAAGCGGCCGGCGATCACCCAGCAGACCAAGATCAAGAAGGCGCCGCGCCGCCATTATGCCAAGGTCGGCAAGGTCCGCCGCGTGGTGACCAAGACCACGACCACCGCCTGCGCCCCGGCGGTGGTGACCGTATCGACGCAGGCGCCGCCGGTGCCGCTGCCGCTGCCCGCCGATCCGGTGCTGGCCGGCGGTGGTGGCGGCTTTGCGCCAGCGGTGATCGGCGGCGGCTGGGGCTCGCCCGGTTTCGGCGGCGGCTTTGGCGGCGGCTTCGGCTTCGGTGGCGGCGCCGGCTCCAGCGGCAGCATCGTCATCTCGTCCACCTCTTCGGGCGGATCGACCTCGACGGGCGGCTCCTCCACATCGACCGGCGGGTCATCCACGGGCGGGTCATCGACCTCCACCGGTGGCTCCTCGACCTCGACCGGCGGGTCTTCGACGTCGACGGGCGGGTCTTCGACGTCGACGGGCGGCTCGTCCACCTCGACCGGAGGATCTTCGACCTCGACGGGTGGGTCCTCGACGTCCACCGGCGGCTCCTCCACCTCCAGCGCGTCGTCGGCGTCCAGCGCCTCCAGCGCGTCGTCCGCCTCTTCGGCGAGCGGGAGCAGCAGCTATGGATCGAGCAGCAAGGGCTGGTCGTCCAATGGCGGATGGTCCTCGAACGGCGGCTGGTCGTCGAACGGATCGAGCGCCAGCGGCTCCAGCGCCAGCGGGTCGTCGGCCAGCGGCGCCTCGGGCAGCACCGGATCGAGCGCGAGCAGCGCGTCCTCGGCATCCTCGGCCAGTTCGGCCTCTTCCTCGGGCAGCAGCGGATCGAATGGCGGACCGCCGACACCGGTGCCCGCACCGCCGATGATGCTGTTGTTCGGGGCCGCCGCCGCCGCACTGGTCGCCCGCCACCGGTTCGCGAAGCGCACCGCGCAGGCCTGATCCACCAGCTTTGCGGCCAAGGAAAAAGGGGCCCGCCGATCCCCTCGGCGGGCCCCTTCCTGCGTGTGCGGGAGGGGTGTCCCCTCGCGCGTCAGGCGTTCTTCAACGCCGTCTCGATATCGGGCACCGGCATGTTGGTCAGGTCCTTGGCCAGTTCGCCCGTCAGCCGGTTGCTCACCTCCTTGTGGTAATGCTTGCGGAGTTCGCCCAGCGTCTGCGGCGGCGCGACGATGATCAGCGACTCGAACTCATTGGCCAGCGCACGACGCTTCAGCATGTCGGCGATCTCGACCGCGAAGCGGTCTTCCTCCTGCTGGTGATAGTCGGTCTCGCCGAGCGTGCCGCGCGAGGGGGCGAATTGCGCGCCCTGCCCGCCGCCACCGGCCTGGTTCGATCCGCCCTGCGCGATCGGCGGGGCGCCTTGTCCGCTCTGCGTCGAGCGGGCCGCACCGGCTGCATCGGTCTTCTGGTCGCGGTCGCGCGGGTTGGGATGCTCTTCGGCATGTTCGACCTTGAGGTTCGGGAACTCGGCATCGCCATCGTTGCGGAAGAACAGGCTCTTGCGCCCGTCGGCCACCAGCACGAATGCATTGTGCGGCACCAGCATCGCGTATCTCCTTGCAGTGTCGGTTCTATTCGGGACAACGCGCGTGCCGCCGCCGTGGTTGCGCCGGTGGCCGGCTTGCAAGCCCGCGTTCACCCCGCCATAGCCACGGCCCATGCACGACATCCGCCTGATCCGCGACGATCCCGCCGCCTTCGATGCCGCCCTGACCAAGCGTGGCGGCGAACCGCAGTCGGCCGCCCTGCTCGCGCTGGACGAGCGTCGCCGCACGACGATCGCGGCCGCACAGGACGCACAGACCCGCCGCAACGACCTGTCCAAGCAGATCGGGCAGGCCAAGGCGGCAAAGGACGAAGCCCGCGCACAAAGCCTGATGGCCGAGGTCGCCGACCTGAAGGCAAAGCTGCCCGAGCTGGAAGAACAGGAACGCGCGATCGGCGCGGAGCTGGACGCGGCCCTTGCCGCCATTCCCAACCTGCCCGCCGCCGATGTTCCGCCGGGCGCGGACGAGGCCGACAATGCGCTGGTCCACACACGCGGCCAGCGCCCCGAATTCCCCTTCCCGCCCGCCGAGCATGACGCGATCGGCCCGGCGCTGGGACTGGATTTCGAAACCGGCGTCGCGCTGTCGGGCGCGCGCTTCACGCTGCTCCGCGGGGACGCGGCCCGGCTGTCGCGGGCGCTGGGGCAGTTCATGCTCGACCGACTGACGCAGGAGCATGGCTTCGAGCTTGTCCAGCCGCCCCTCATGGTACGTGACGAGGCGGCGTTCGGCACCGGGCAATTGCCCAAATTCGCCGAGGACCTGTTCCGCACCACCGATGGCCGCTGGCTGATCCCCACGGCCGAAGTTTCGCTGACCAACATCGTGCGCGAAGCGATCCTGGCGGAGGAGGAACTGCCGCTGCGCTTCACCGCGCTCACCCCCTGTTTCCGGTCGGAAGCGGGCGCGGCGGGCCGCGACACGCGCGGGCTGATCCGCCAGCACCAGTTCGACAAGGTCGAGATGGTGTCGATCGTCCATCCCGACCGGTCGGACGAAGAACATGAGCGGATCACGGCCTGTGCCGAGGGGGTGCTCGACGCGCTCGGCCTCGCCTATCGCCGGATGCTGCTGTGCACGGGCGACATGGGCTTCTCTGCGGCGCGCACCTATGACCTGGAGGTGTGGTTGCCCGGGCAGGACCGGTATCGCGAGATTTCGAGCTGCTCGACCTGCACCGATTTCCAGGCGCGCCGGATGAACGCCCGCTTCCGCCCCACCGAGGGCAAGGGGAACCGCTTCGTCCACACGCTGAACGGCTCTGGGCTGGCCGTCGGTCGCACGCTCGTCGCGGTGATCGAGAATTACCAGCAACAGGACGGATCGGTGGCGGTGCCGGCCGTGCTGCAACCCTATCTGGGCGGCGCCACGGTGCTGGGCGCACGCTGAGCCATGCGCATCCTCCTCACCAATGACGATGGCTATCATGCCCCCGGCCTGAAGGTTCTGGAGGAGATCGCCGCGCGGTTTTCCGACGATGTCTGGGTGGTGGCACCGGCGGAGGAACAGTCGGGGACCAGCCGGTCGCTGACCCTGACCCGGCCGTTGCGCGTCCGCCGCTTCGATGAGCGGCGTTTCGCGGTGGCGGGCACGCCCACCGATGCGGTGATGATGGCGCTTGGCGAGATCATGGCGGACGGCAAGCCCGACCTGATCCTGTCCGGCGTCAACCGCGGCGCCAATCTGGGCGAGGACGTGTTCTATTCGGGTACGGTATCCGCCGCGATGGAGGGCGCGCTGGCGGGCATCCGCTCGGTCGCGCTCAGCCAGCGTTACGCGCAGCACGGGATGGGCGATGCGGTCAGCTTCGATACCGCGCGCGCCTGGGGCGAGCGGGCGTTGCGCCCGCTGCTGGGTCTCGACTTTGCGCCGCGCACGCTCATGAACGTCAACTTCCCGCCGGTGGCGCCGGATGCGGTGCAGGGCATCCGCGTCGCGCGGCAGGGCATTCGCGATTATGGCCGGGTGCGGATGGACAAGCGTACCGATCCGCGCGGTTATGACTATTACTGGCTGGCACTCGGTCGCATGCCGCACACGCCGGCGCACGATACCGATCTGGACGCGGTGCATGACGGCCATATTGCGGTCACCCCGCTGCATCTGGACCTGACGCACGGCGCCTCGCTCGCCATGCTGAACGCGGCCTATAGTTGAAGCGGAGGGTGGCGGCATGCGGAAGCTGGCGATGATGCTGGGCGCGACGATGCTGGCGGGGTGCATCCCCAGCCTGGACGATGCCACCCCCACTGCGCCGCCGCCGCCACCCCCGCGCGCAGAGGAACGGCCCGCCCCGCCGGCGATGCAGGGCGACCTGTCGCCGCCGGCCAGCGACGCGGTATCGACGCTGCCGGCGCCGCGCCCGTCCTGGGAAACCCGGCCCGTCACGCCCGACGCCCGCGAAATCCCCGCCTCCACCTATGTCGTGCAGCCGGGCGACAGCCTGCGCCGGGTGGCGGATCGCACCGGTTCGGGGTCGGAGGCGATCGCGCGGGCCAACGGCCTTCAACCCCCCTTCGTCATCCGGGTGGGGCAGCGGCTTTCGATCCCCGCCGGGCGCTATCACCTGGTCCGCTCCGGCGAGACGGGGATCGCGATCGCGCGCGCCTATGGCGTGGAATGGTCGCGGATCGTCGACGCCAATGCGCTGGAGGAGCCCTATGTGCTGCGCGCCGGCCAGCGCGTCATCATTCCCGGCCCGGCGAGCGGCGAGCATACGCCCTCGCTGGCCGATCGCGCCGCGGCGTTCAGCCTGGACGTGGACGACATCCTGACCGGCGGCGAGCCCGCGCTCGCCAGCAACCAGGCGCCCGCCAGGCCCGCCGCGACGCCGAAGCGCGTGCTGCCCCCGACCGCGGTCGTCGCCGCGCCGGCACGCCTGCGCTCCGGCTTCGTCTGGCCGGTCGACGGCCGCGTCGTGCGCCGCTTCGGTCCCGGTGCCAGCGGCGAGCGCAACGACGGCATCAAGATCGCGGTGCCGCTGGCCACGCCGGTCAAGGCCGCGGCGGACGGCGTTGTCGCCTATGTCGGCGACGGCATCGCCGCGCTGGGCGGGCTGGTGATCGTCAAGCATGGCGACAACTGGACCAGCGTCTATGGCCATGCCTCCAAGCTGCTCGTCCAGCGCGGGCAGAGCGTGAAGCGCGGGCAGACGATCGCGCTGTCGGGCGATACCGGCTTCGCCGACCGGCCGGAGGTGCATTTCGAACTGCGTCGCGGCCGTACCCCGGTCGATCCGCAAAGCCAGTTGCCGCGCAAGTAAGGCCACCCAACTGAAGGGTGACGGCGGCGGCGCGCATGTGTAACGACACACACACTATGACCTACCAGTCCGACCTGCTTCGCACGCTGTCTGCCCGCGGCTATATCCACCAGATGACCGATGCCGCGGCATTGGACACGCTGGCCGCCAAGGGGATCGTGCCTGGCTATATCGGCTTCGACCCGACCGCGCCGTCGCTGCACGTCGGCAGCCTGGTGCAGATCATGCTGCTGCGCCGGCTGCAACAGACGGGGCACAAGCCGATCGTGCTGATGGGCGGCGGCACCGGCAAGATCGGCGATCCCAGCTTCAAGGACGAGGCCCGCAAGCTGCTGGCCGAGGATGGCATCCAGGCCAATGTCGCCTCGATCAAGCGCATCTTCGAACGCTTCCTGACCTTTGGCGAGGGGCCGACCGATGCGGTGATGGTCGACAATGCCGAATGGCTCGACCGGCTGGAATATATCCCCTTCCTGCGCGAGGTGGGGCAGCATTTCTCGGTCAACCGGATGCTCAGCTTCGACTCGGTGAAGCTGCGGCTGGACCGCGAACAGTCGCTCAGCTTCCTCGAATTCAACTACATGATCCTGCAGGCCTATGACTTCCGCGAACTGGCGCTGCGCCGCGGCTGCCGGCTCCAGATGGGCGGCAGCGACCAGTGGGGCAACATCGTCAACGGCATCGAGCTGGCGCGCCGGATGGACGGCACCGACGTGTTCGGCGTGACCACCCCGCTCATCACCACCGCAGACGGCGGCAAGATGGGCAAGACGATGGCCGGTGCGGTCTGGCTGCACGAGGACCAGCTGCCGCACTTCGATTACTGGCAGTTCTGGCGCAACACCGACGACCGCGATGTCGGCCGCTTCCTGCGCCTGTTCACCGACGTGGCCGAGGACGAGATCGCCCGGCTGGAAGCGCTGGAAGGCGCGGAAATCAACGAGGCCAAGAAGATCCTCGCCAACGCCGCGACCGCGATGTGCCGCGGCGCGGCGGCGGCGGAAGAGGCTGCCGAAACCGCGCGCCGGACCTTCGAGGAGGGGTCGGCCGGCGGCGCGCTGCCGACGCTGGCGGTTGCAGGCGGCAGTATCGGCATCGTCGATGCGCTGGTCGGCCTGGGCTTTGCCAAATCGAAGGGCGAGGCTCGTCGTCTGATTGCGGGCGGCGGCGCGCGCGTCGAGGGCGAGAAGATCGACAGCGACACCGCGATCATCGCGGTCGATGCGGAAACCGTGCGAATTTCCGCCGGCAAGAAGCACCATGGGTTGCTGGCACGGGAATGACCTTGCTGCAATGCAGCATAAGATCTTGATCTACATCATACTGATTTGCCAAATAAAATTCTGATCTGGATCCTTTTTCAACCATTGCGGGTTTAACCGTATTGGTGTGAAGCGGGGGTACGGGGATGAATTGGGCAGCAACGGCAAACAACCATGAAGATCGCGGCGAGCCGCGGCACGAGGTGTTTTATCGCACCAGTGCCGTCGCCGCCAACGGCAGCAGGATCGCGATCGTCATCGTCAACGTCTCTGGCGGCGGCCTGATGGCGCGGTGCATCGACACGCTGAACGTCGGGGACCGGATCGACGTCCAGCTGCCGGTTCTGGGCAGCGCCACAGCCGAGATACGCTGGGCGCTCGGCGGCCGGATCGGCTGCCAGTTCGACCGGCCGGTGCCCACCCATTCCTATTTCCCGTTCCTGTCGGCGCTGCGCGGTAGCTGATCCCGCTCAGCCCGAGCGAAGCAGCGCCACGCCCGTCTCGCGTTCGAACAGGTACAATGCCGTCCGCGCCGCCTGCCCGCGCGGCCCCTGCAACCCGCCGTCGCGGTCGATCAGCAACCGGGCATCGTCCTGGGCGCACTGGATCAGGTCGTTCAGCATCTCCGGTGCGACCAGCCTGAACGACAACTCGCCCGACTGACGCTTGCCGAGCAGGTCGCCGGCCCCGCGCAGTCGCAGATCCTCCTCCGCGATCCGGAAACCGTCATTAGTCTCGCGCATCAGCGCAAGGCGCGCGCGCGACGTCTCCGACAGCGCATTGCCCCGTAGCAACAGACAGCGCGACAGCCCCCCGCCCCGCCCAACACGCCCCCGCAACTGATGAAGCTGCGCCAGTCCGAACCGGTCGGCATGCTCGATCACGATCAGCCGCGCATTGGGCACATCCACCCCCACCTCGATCACGGTGGTGGCGACCAGCACGCCCAGCCGGTTGCCCGCGAACGCCTCCATCACCGCGTCCTTTTCCGCCGGCTTCATCTTGCCGTGGATCAGGCCGACCCGGTCGCCGAACAGCGCGCGCAGCGATTCCGCCCGCATCTCGGCGGCGGCGAGGTCGGACTTCTCGCTTTCCTCGACCAGCGGGCACACCCAGTAGGCCTGCCCGCCATCGGCCAGATGGCGGCCCAGTCCGGCGGCGACCTCGTCCAGCCGCTCCTCGGATACGACCCGCGTCTCGATCGGCTCGCGCCCGGGCGGCATCTCGTCCAGCCGGCTGACGTCCATCTCGCCGTAATTCGCGAGCGTCAGCGTGCGCGGGATCGGCGTCGCGGTCATCGCCAGGACGTGCGGACTGCGCCCCTTTTCCTGCAGCATCATGCGCTGCTGCACGCCGAAGCGATGCTGTTCGTCCACCACCACCAGACTGAGGTCGCGGTAGGTGACGCCTTCCTGAAAGATGGCGTGCGTGCCGACCAATATGTCGATCTCGCCGGCCGCCAGCGCCATCAGCGTCGCCTCGCGCGCCCGCCCCTTGTCGCGGCCGGTCAGCACCCCGATCTGCACCGGCAGGCTCGCCAGCGTCCGGCGCAGCGTCTCGTAATGCTGGCGCGCCAGGATCTCGGTCGGCGCCAGCATCGCGCCCTGCGTCCCCGCCTCCACCGCGATCAGCAGCGCCATCGCGGCGACCAGCGTTTTGCCCGCGCCCACATCGCCCTGCAACAGCCGCAGCATCGGCGCCTCCTGCGCCAAATCGCCCTCGATCTCGCGCACCGTACGGTCCTGCGCCCCCGTCAACCGATACGGCAACCGCAGCATGTCGCGCAGGCGCCCGTCCCCCTTCAGCGCCCGGCCCCGCCGCCGCCGCGAATCGGCGCGCACCAGCGTCATTGCCAGCTGGTTGGCGAACACCTCGTCATAGCCCAGCCGCTCGCGCGCCTTGGCGTCGGTGGGGTCGGCATGGATCCGCGCCAGCGCATCGCGCCAGTCGGGCCAGCCGCGCGCGGCCTTCAGCCCCGGCTCGATCCATTCGGGCAAGGCCGGCGCCCGCTCGATCGCCTGCGCGGCGAACCCCGCGATCCGGCGCGAGGTCAGCCCCTCGGACAGCGGATAGATCGCCTCGCGCATCGCAAAGGCCTCGTCATCCTCGCCGACCTCGGGATGGACGATCTGGAGCGTGTCGCCATAAAGATCGAGCCGCCCGGATACACGGCGCGGCTCGCCCACCGGCAACTGCCGCTTCGCCCAGCCGGCCGATCCGCCGAAATAGACCAGCGCAACGGTATTGCCGCGCGCATCCTCGGCAATCACACGCGCCGGTCCGCGCCCGGCCGGGCTGCGATGCTCGCGCGGGGTCAGCGTGATCGCGATCACCCGTCCCGCATCCGACGTCATCAGCTCGTCGCGCGGCAACCGGTCGATATGCCCGGTCGGCAGGTGGAAGGCGACATCGACGACGCGACGAAGGTCCAGCCGGTCCAGCGGCTTGGCAAGGCCGGGCCCCACGCCTTTCAGCGCGGTCACCTCGGCGAACAGCGGATTGAGGATATCGGGACGCATGACTACATGCCGCCTATACCGCACCCGACGGCCGCCGCCAGCGTCCGCCGGGCACCATTTGTTGGGAGCCCCATGGACCACGCCATCCGTCTGAAACGTCTGCGCTTTCGCAGCTGGCACCGCGGCACCAAGGAGGCCGACCTGATGATCGGCGGCTTTTTCGACCGGCATCACCAGGACTGGACGCCAGAGCAGACCGACTGGTTCGAGGCGCTGCTGGAGGAACAGGACGTGGATATCATGGCCTGGGCGATCGGCACCCAACCCTGTCCGCCGCGTTGGGAGGGTCCGATGATGCAGACGATGCGCGAACTGGACTTCGTACCCGTAGCGAAGTGACCTTTGCCCCCCTCTCCCCCCCCCCGGGGAGAGGGTCGGGGTGAGGGGATGCCACAGGCGGAAACGCTGCCTGGCACCCCCTCACCCTCCCCACGGCTGCGCCGCGGGTCCCCTCCCTCTCCCCGTCGGGGCGAGGGCCTAGTGGAAATATCATGCCCGACCTGAAGACGATCCTGTCCGCCACCACCCCGCTCACCCTGTCCGGCGTGCCCGCAGGGTTCCAGCCGTCGCTGCTCGCCGATCTGGCGCGTGCGGCGGGACGCGTCGTCTTTATCGCCAGCGACGATGCGCAGATGCGCGCGATCGCCGGCACCGCGCCCTATTTCGCACCCGAGCTGGAGGTCATCCAGATCCCGGCCTGGGACTGCCTGCCCTATGACCGCGCCTCGCCGACGCTGCGCATCATGGCGGAGCGGATCGCCGGCCTGCACCGGTTGCAGGCCAAGGCGAAGGCGCCGCAACTCGTGCTGACCACCGCCAATGCCGCGACGCAGCGGGTGCTGACCCCGTTCCGCATCCGCCAGCTCGTCGCCAAGCTGGCGCCCGGCGAGCGGATCGACCTCGACCGGCTGGCAGCGCTGCTGCAGGCGAACGGCTATGTCCGCACCGAGACGGTGCACGACCAGGGCGAATATGCGGTGCGCGGCGGTCTGGTCGACCTGTTCCCCAGCGGGGCGGAACAGGCGCTGCGCCTCGACTTCTTCGGCGACGAGATCGAAAGCGTCCGTACCTTCGATCCCGGCGACCAGCGGACCACCGGGCGGATCGAAGGCTTCACCCTGCTGCCTGCGTCCGAGGCGCTGCTCGACGAAGAATCGATCAAGCGGTTCCGCACCCGTTATCGCGAGACGTTCGGTGCGACCGCGACCGGCGACCCGCTCTATCAGGCGATCTCCGACGGGCGGCGACTGGCCGGCATGGAGCATTGGCTCCCCTTGTTCGAGGACAAGCTGGCGACGCTCTTCGACCATCTGGGCGATGCGGTCGTGGTCCGCGACGCCGGCGTCGCCCAGGCGGCTGAAGGCCGGTTCGAGGCGGTCGCCGACTATTACGAGAACCGCAAGCGGGCCGAAGGCGCGCAGCCGGGCAGCTATCGCCCCCTGCCCGCCAAGGCACTGTATCTGGCGCCCAAGGAATGGGCCCCCGCGCTGGAGGCGGCGACCGCACATTTGACCACGCCCTTTCACGAGCCGGAAAGCCGGACCGTGCTCGACTTCGGCGTCGACAATGCCCGCGACTTCGCGCCCGAGCGGGCCAACCAGGCGAATGTCTACGAGGCAGTCGTCGCGCATATCGCGGCCTTGCGCAAACAGGGGCGCAAGCCCGTCCTCGCCAGCTATTCGGTCGGTGCGCGCGAACGGCTGACCAGCCTGCTCAAGGATCATGGGCTGAAGGGCGCCAAGGCGGCGGATGGCTGGCAGGAGGCGCTGGGCATCGCCGATACGGGCAAGAGCTTCGGCGTCGCGATGATCGTCCTGCCGCTCGACCATGGCTTCACCGCGCCCGACGTGTCGGTGCTGACCGAACAGGACATGCTCGGCGACCGGCTCGTCCGCCGGGCCAAGCGCCGCAAATCGGCGGACGCGTTCCTTGCCGAACTCGCCACGCTGTCGCCCGGCGATCTCGTCGTCCATGCCGATCACGGCATCGCACGCTACGAGGGGCTGACCTCGGTCCCGGTCGGCAAGAGCCCGCACGACTGCGTTGCCCTGTCCTATGCCGGTGGCGACAAGCTGTACGTGCCGGTCGAGAATCTGGAGGTTCTGACCCGCTACGGATCGGGCGAGGACGGCGCCACCCTCGACCGGCTGGGTGGCGAGGCGTGGCAGCGGCGCAAGTCGAAGATGAAGGAGCGCATCCGCGAGATTGCGGGTGAGCTGATCGCCACCGCTGCCGAGCGCGCGCTACGCCCCGGCGAGCTGGCGGAGCCGGATACCGCCGGCTATCCCAGCTTCGTCGATCGCTTCCCCTACGAGGAAACCGACGATCAGGACCGCGCGATCCAGGATGTGCTGGCCGACCTTGCCGCGGGCAAGCCGATGGACCGGCTGATCGTCGGCGATGTCGGCTTCGGCAAGACCGAGGTGGCGCTGCGCGCCGCCTTTGTCGCGGCGATGGCGGGGATGCAGGTTGCGGTGGTCTGTCCCACGACCCTGCTCGCGCGCCAGCATTACAACAACTTCGTCCAGCGGTTCGAAGGCTTCCCGATCAAGATCGGGCGGCTGTCGCGCCTCGTCACCGCCGCGGAGTCCAAGAAGGTGAAGGAAGGCGCCGCCTCGGGCGACCTCGACATCGTCGTCGGCACGCACGCGCTGCTGGCCAAGAATGTCGAGTTCAAGCGCCTCGGCCTCGTCGTGGTCGACGAGGAACAGCGCTTCGGCGTGACGCACAAGGAACGGCTGAAGGCGCTGAAGGCCGACGTCCACATGCTGACGCTGACCGCCACGCCGATCCCGCGCACGCTGCAGATGGCGATGTCGGGTCTGCGCGAGCTGTCCGTCATCCAGACGCCACCGGTCGATCGCCTGGCGGTGCGCACCTATGTCATGCCGTGGGACCCGGTGGTGCTGCGCGAGGCCCTGCTGCGCGAGCATTATCGCGGCGGCCAGAGCTTCCTCGTCACGCCCCGCGTCGCCGACCTGCCCGATCTGGAGGAGTTCCTGCGCAACGAGGTGCCCGAGGTCCGCTACGTCGTCGCGCACGGCCAGATGTCCGCCACCGAGGTGGAGGAGCGCATGTCGGCCTTTTACGACAAGAAGTTCGAGGTGCTGGTCTCCACCACCATCATCGAAAGCGGGATCGACATCGCGTCCGCCAACACGATGATCGTCAACCGCGCCGACCGCTTCGGCCTGGCGCAACTCTACCAGCTTCGCGGGCGCGTCGGTCGCGCCAAGACGCGCGCCTATGCCTACCTCGTCACCCCGCCCGAGCGGCAGATGACCGATGCCGCGGAGAAGCGGTTGAAGGTGCTGTCCGACCTCGACTCGCTGGGCGCCGGGTTCCAGCTTGCCAGCCATGATCTCGACATTCGCGGCGCGGGCAATCTGCTGGGCGACGAACAGTCGGGGCATATCAAGGAAGTCGGCTACGAGCTCTACCAGTCGATGCTGGAGGAGGCGATCCTGGAGGCCAAGTCCGGTGGCGCGTTCGAGCGTCCGCGCGACTTCAGCCCCCAGATCACGGTCGATGCGCCGATCCTGATCCCGGACGATTACGTCCCCGACCTCGACCTGCGCATGGGACTGTACCGCCGCCTGAACGACCTCGAAAAGCATGCCGAAATCGAATCCTTCGCGGCCGAGATGATCGACCGCTTCGGCCCGCTGCCCGATGCGACCGACAACCTGATCCAGGTCATCAAGATCAAGCTGAACGCCAAGAAGGCGTGCGTGTCGAAGATGGATGTCGGCCCCAAGGGCGTGCTGGTGTCGTTTAACGACAACAAGCCCGCCGATGTGGACGGCCTGTTCGCCTATGTGGACCGGCTGAAGGAGGTCGCCAAGCTGCGCCCCGACGGCAAGCTGGTCGTCAACCGCGCCTGGCCCGACGCCAAGGCCCGCCTCCACGGCGCGCTGCAACTGTCCAAGGGGCTGGCGAAGGCAGCGGGCTGAATGCCGGCGCCTGGCGTGTCGGCTTTGAACATAGTTCGTTCGTGCTGAGCGTAGTCGAAGCACAGCCACCAGCGCGTGGCCTTCGACTTCGCTCAGGCCGAACGGATGAAGGGGATATCGCGTACCCCTAGCTGCTATGATCCGCCACGATCTTCCATCCACCCGCCTGGCGTTCGAAGACCAGCGTCGTCATCCCGCTTTCCTCGCCATTGCCCCCGCGCAGGTGCCAGCGGGCGAAGACCATTCGCCGCTCGCCGATCGGCCGGATCAGCAGATATTCGAACGACAGCCGTCCGCGGCTGTTCGCGCCCCCGGCAAAGCTGGCGCGGTAGCTGTCGGCGATCGCCGCCTTGCCGCGCACCAGCCCGCGCGCACCGACATACACCGCATCGGGCGCATAGATGCCCATGAACCGGTCGAGATTGCCTGCGTCCCACCCGGCCGCACTCGCCGTCATCGCCGCGCGGATGCCCGCCTCGGCCGGATCGCCCGCCTGTGCCGCGACCAGCGCGATCCCGATCGCCATCATGCCCATCATTCGCTCTCCATGATCGCCACCAGTTGCGCCTCGCCCAGTGCCCCTGCCCGCAGGAAGCCCTGGTAGTAATTGCACCCCTCCGCCGCGAGCAGCGCCAGTTGCGCGGAGGTTTCCACCCCTTCGGCGATCACCGCCAGCCCCAGCGACTGCGCCATCGCGATCACCCCGCGCACCACCACCCGGTCGCGCGGCGAGCCCTCGATATCCTGCGTGATCGCCCGGTCGATCTTGAGATAGTCGAGCGGCAGTGCTTTCAGATAGGCGAGGCTGGAATAGCCGGTCCCGAAATCGTCGATCGCCACGCGGCACCCCGCCCCGCGCAAGTGCGCGAGCAGCGCCGCGGCGGCGTCGAGATTCTCGATCATCCCCGTCTCGGTGATCTCCACGGTCAGGCGCCCACGCGGGAAGCCGCTGGCGTCGACGCGCTTCAGGAACATTTCGGCAAAGCCGGCGCGCGCAATGTCCGCCGCGGTCAGGTTGATCGAAAGCCTCACCCCGTCCAGCGCCTGCGGCCAGCGGGTGGCACGCGCCAGCGAGATGCGCTGGATGTGATCGGACAGCGCGATGCCCAGGTCGGCGCGCTCCGCCGCGGCGAACAGCGGCTCGGCCCCCAGCGGCCCCAGCGTCGGGTGATACCAGCGCGCCAGCGCCTCGACGCCGACGATCCGCCCCGTCGCGATCTCCACCTGCGGCTGGAACAGCACGTCGATCTCGCCGCGTTCGATCGCATGGTGCAGGTCCACGCCCAGCACGTCGAGCGGCGCCACCCCTTGCGGATGCGCCACGCGCAGCACCGCGCCGTCGCTCGCTTTGGCCTCGGCCAGCGCCTCGCTCGCCCGGCGCAGCAAGGCGGCGGCATCGTCGCCCATTTCGCTGCGCGCCAGTCCCAGCCGCGTGCCCAGCAGCACCGGCGACCCCGCCGCCAGCACCGGCCGCGCCAGCGCCCCCTCCAGCGCGGCGGCGATCGCGGCGGCCTCCCCGGCCCCGCCCATGCCCGCCACCACGAAATTCGACCCGCTCAGCCGCGCGGTGATCGTCGCCTCCCCGAACACCTCCGCCGCCGCCGCCCGGATCCGCGAATCGATCGCGCGCAGCAGCATCGTTCCCGCCGGCCGCCCATGCGCCGCGTTCACCAGGTCCAGCCGCGACAGCGACACCAT
>NZ_JALNUQ010000013.1:0-68625 GCF_026540875.1 Sphingomonas sp. GM_Shp_2 | reverse complement strand
GGTCTTCGACCTTCACGAGCGGTCGCCCACGCCGCTGACCACCGACATCCTCGAGCGGATCGGCGCGCTCTATGCCGTCGAAGCCGAGGTCCGCGGCCAACCACCCGACGTGCGGTGCCGAAGCCGCCATGAGAACAGCCGGCCGCTGGTCGACGCCTTGCGCGAAGTGCTCGACGCAACTCTGCGCCGTCTGTCACCGAAGTCCGACATGGCCCGGGCCATCGCCTATGGCACCAAACGCTGGCCGGCGCTGTCGCGCTTCCTGGGCGATGGTCGCCTCGAGATCGACAACAACATCGCGGAACGTGCATTGCGCGGTGTCGCGGTCGGACGCCGCAACTGGCTGTTCGCCGGCTCGCGCGCAGGCGGTGAGCGCGCCGCTGCAATCTACACCGTCATTCAGACGTGCAAGGCCAACGGCGTCGACCCGCACGCCTACATCGCTGATGTCATCGCCAAGGTAGCCGGTGACTGGCCAGCCAGCCGCTGGGACGAACTCATGCCCTGGAAATGGATGCAGCCGGCAGATCAGCCGATTGCGCAAGCTGCATAATCTGCGGCCTCCACACCACGCTTACGATGCGGCGGCAGTTCCTTGTAGAGATAGTAGATGCCGGTCTGGGGATGTTTCCAGGGTGTGATCATCTGAACCATGCGCTTCTATACCCGTTCGCTATACCTGCGGACGGTGAAGCTGGCGTAAATCCTGGATTTCCGCGCCTCGATGCGAGGATGGTGACCCCTACGGGAATCGAACCCGTGCTTCAGCCGTGAAAGGGCCGCGTCCTAACCGCTAGACGAAGGGGCCGTCAGGCGTGGAGGTGCGCCTAGAGGACTTGTCGGACTCCGTCAAGCGGTCAATCGACCCATGCCGCATCATCTACATGCAATTCTGCAACATTGCGGCCGGACCAGTCATCGAGCTTGGGGCGCCCGGCCAACCACAAGGTGCGCGAAGGGCCGGCGCTGAGAAGCGCCTGGCCGAGCGCGGAGGCGGCGGAGCGCCAGGCCATCGCCTTCAAACGCGCGCCGTCGGGACCTGCCACGATAGCGCGGACATGATCGGTTCCGACCAGGTCGGCGCGGATGACGCGGAATGGGCCGGCCGCCACGCGGGGAGCAGGCCAGCCGACGCCGTAGGGGCCGCCAGCCTCCATCGCCTCGACAAGGGCAGCATTGACCCCGGCGGGAGACAAAACCGCATCCAGAAGCAGGGAGCGGCCCTCACTGGCCCGGTCCACCGCCTCGCCCAGGCGTTCCTCGAGAAATACTGCCAGATCGTCCAGCCGGTCCTCCGCGACCGTCAGGCCGGCCGCCATGGCATGACCGCCACCCGCGGTGAGGATGCCGTGTTCCTTGGCGGCCAGGATCGCAGCGCCGAGGTCGACGCCGGTGATCGAGCGGCCGGATCCCTTGCCGATGCCGTTCTCGTCCAGCGCAATGACGACGGCAGGTCGGCCAAGCTTTTCCTTGAGGCGGCCGGCAACGATGCCGATCACGCCGGGATGCCAGCCGTGTCCGGCCACTACGGCCACGCGGCTGCCGGTTGCGGCAAGCGTCTCGGCGGTCGCCTGAACACCAGCCTCGATCTGGCGGCGCTCATCGTTCAGGCGATCAAGTTCGGTTGCGATCGCCTGAGCCTCGGCGGGATCGCGTGTGGTGAGCAGGCGCACACCGAGATCCGCCCGGCCGACCCGGCCTCCGGCGTTGATACGCGGCCCGAGTGCAAAGCCGAGATCGGCGCAGGTCGGCGCACGGGTAAGCCGCGACGCGTCGATCAATGCGGCAACGCCAGGATTGCGGCGCTGGGCCATGACCTTGAGCCCTTGTGCCACAAAGGCCCGGTTCAGGCCGCGGAGTTGCGCCACATCCGCCACGGTGCCGAGCGCGACGAGATCGAGATGGTCGATCAGGCGTGGCTCGGCACGGTCCCCGAAATGTCCGCGCATGCGCAGCGTTCGGATCAGCGCCGCGGCGAGCAGGAAGCACACCCCCACCGCTGCCAGATGGCCATGGGCTGCGCCCTCGCCCTCATCGAGGCGGTTCGGATTGACAAGGGCATGGGCATGCGGAAGCACGGCAGCGCATTTGTGGTGATCGACCACCACGATGTCGATCCCGGCGTCGCGTGCCACGGCCAGGGCATCGAAAGCCTGCGCGCCGCAATCGACCGTGACGATCAGCGATGCGCCTTCGTCCTTCAGCCGAAGAAGCGCAGGTCCGGACGGACCATAGCCTTCCAACAGTCGATCGGGAATGTAGGGGCGGGCCTCCAGCCCGAGATCGCGCAGCACGAGCAGCAGCAGGGCGGCAGAGGTCGCGCCATCGACGTCGTAATCACCAAAGATCGCGATCGGCTCGCCCGCCTGTACGGCATCGGCCAGCCGCTCCGCGGCCCGGTCCATGTCGCGGAACATCGAGGGATCGGGCATGAAGCCGCGAATGGACGGCGATCGGTGGTCGTCCAGCGCTTCGGGTGGGCATCCCCGCGCGAGCAGCAATTGCGTGACGAGATCGTCCGGGGCCATGCCGTCGCGACCGTCCGCCGCGGTGGCGCGCCACTGCCAGGGCTGGCCGAGGATCGAGGATGCGATGTTCAGAACGTGGGTCATGGCCGGCGGGCTGGCCCTGACCGGACGACGGGCATTTGGCAGGATGGGAACGTCACGCGATCGCTTTGCCATAAGCCGCGCCGACGCGACAGGGGTTTCGCGCCATCGATCCCCCCGCAGACGGTCGTCGGTCGAACACCGCGAGCGTTCAGTCCGACAGCGGCTCCAGCAACACGGTCGTGCCTTCCACATGGGCGATCCTCAGCCGGGCGCCGGCTTCCGCATCGGGGCCGCGCGCCGGCCATTCGCCGTCGCCGATACGGGCGCGACCCTCGCCGCCGCGGATCGGGGTGGTGATGGTCGCGATCTGGCCGATCATCCGCGCCGCGCGATCGTTGAGGCGCGGGTCGGTCGATTCGACCGGATAGTCCCGGTACCAGCGTCGCCCGATCAGAACGGCGACACCGCTCCATAGACCAAAGGCACCCAGTTGGGCCGCGACGGGCAGGTCGGGGAGTGCCCAGGCGAGTGCTGCCGTTATGCCGGCCGCGATGGCCAGGAAGATGAGGAAGACGCCGGGGACGAACAACTCGGCGATGGCGAGAACAAGCCCCGCCGCCGCCCAGATGCCCGGGGCCCCGATGTCGCCCCCGATCATGTGCGCGGCACCGTGACGTTGCCGGTCCGGTTCGCCTTTTCAGGCGTGGAGGCCAGCGCTTCCTTGGCGAGTTCGCCGATGCCGCCGAGCGTGCCGATCAGCTGTGTCGCCTCGACGGGGAACAGGATCGTCTTGGCGTTGGGACTGGTGGCGAACTTGCCGACCGCCTCGACATATTTCTGTGCGACGAAATAGTTGATCGCCTGCGTGCCGCCGGCGGCGATCGCCTCCGACACGACAAGCGTCGCCTTGGCCTCCGCCTCCGCGGCGCGCTCGCGGGCTTCGGAGTCGCGATAGGCGGATTCGCGGCGGCCCTCGGCCTCCAGGATGCGGGCCTGCTTCTGCCCCTCGGCGCGCAGGATCTCGGACGCACGCGAGCCTTCGGCCTCCAGGATGTTGGCGCGCTTTTCCCGCTCCGCCTTCATCTGGCGGGCCATGGCGTCGACGATATCGCGGGGCGGGCGGATGTCCTTGATCTCCACGCGCGTGATCTTGACGCCCCAGGGGGTGGTCGCATGATCGACGACGTTGAGCAGTCGCGCGTTGATCTCGTCGCGCTTCGACAAGGTTTCGTCCAGATCCATCGCGCCCATCACGGTGCGAAGATTGGTAGTCACGAGGTTCAGCAGCGCAACATAGAGGTCGGAGACTTCATACGCCGCCTTGGGCGCATCGAGAACCTGGAAGAAGACGACCCCGTCGGTCGAGATCATCGCATTGTCCTTGGTGATGATCTCCTGCCCCGGGATGTCGATCACCTGCTCCATCATGTTCACCTTGCGGCCGACCCGGTAGAAGAAGGCAGGATAGAAGTTGAAACCGGGCGCCGCGGTGGTGGTGTAACGGCCGAAATGTTCGATCGTATATTGATAACCCTGCCGGACGATCTTGATCGACGACATCAGGTAGAAGAGCACCAATAGCAGCGCCAGTGCGGCGATCGTCAGTCCCATCTCGGTTGCTCTCCCTGTTGGCCGTGGCGGTACGGTATAGCACGCAGCCGAAGGGCGCGCGAGCGACCCGCGACAGGCTTGCGGCGAGCCATGTCATTCCACCCTAGCGGCCGCGCGCCTCTTTGGTTACATGGCCCGCCACTTGTTCCCCTCGCAGGAAATGGCAGCCCCCATGGACATCCGCCTCGGCCTCACCTTCGACGACGTGCTTCTCGTACCGCAGGAGTCCGACGTCCTGCCGAGCGGCGCCGACACGCGGACGCAACTGACCCGCGAGATCGCACTGAACATCCCCGTCCTGTCCGCCGCGATGGACACGGTCACCGAGGCCGACATGGCGATCGTGATGGCGCAGCTCGGCGGGATCGGTGTGCTGCACCGGAACCTGACCGTCGAGGAACAGGTGGCGGCAGTGCGGCAGGTGAAGCGCTTCGAAAGCGGCATGGTGGTCAACCCGATCACGATCGCCCCGGATGCGACGCTGGCCGACGCGCAGGCGCTGATGGCGCGGCACCGGATCAGCGGCATCCCCGTGGTGGAATATGACGGCCGGCTGGTCGGCATCCTGACCAACCGCGACGTGCGCTTTGCCGGCAATCCGCAGCAGCCGGTGTCCGAATTGATGACGAAGGATAATCTGGCGACCGTATCGGTCGGCGTCGGTCAGGAGGAAGCCCGCCGTCTGCTCCACCAGCGCCGGATCGAGAAGCTGTTGGTGGTGGACGACGCCTATCGCTGCGTCGGCCTGATCACGGTCAAGGACATCGAAAAGGCGGTGACCTACCCCGACGCCACCAAGGACGCCGCCGGGCGGCTGCGCGTCGCGGCTGCGACCACGGTCGGCGAAAAGGGCTATGCCCGCACGCGTGCGCTGGTCGAGGCCGAATGCGACTGCGTCATCATCGATACGGCGCATGGGCATAACCGGGATGTGGCGCGGGCGGTCGAGCAGGTGAAGAAGCTGTCGAACACCGTGCAGGTGATCGCGGGGAACGTGGCGACGGCAGAGGCGACGCGGGCGTTGATCGATGCGGGGGCGGATGCGGTGAAGGTCGGGATCGGGCCGGGTTCGATCTGCACCACGCGCGTGGTGGCCGGCGTCGGGGTGCCGCAGCTGACCGCGGTGATGGGTTGCGCCGAGGAAGGGCACAAGTCGGGCGTGCCGGTGATCGCCGATGGCGGCCTGCGCACCTCGGGCGATCTTGCGAAGGCGCTGGCGGCCGGCGCGTCGACCTGCATGGTCGGGTCGCTGCTGGCAGGCACCGAGGAGGCGCCCGGCGAGACGTTCCTGTATCAGGGGCGGGCGTACAAGTCGTATCGCGGCATGGGGTCGGTCGGCGCGATGGGGCGTGGTTCGGCGGATCGCTATTTCCAGGGCGATATCAAGGACCAGATGAAGCTGGTGCCCGAAGGCATCGAGGGGCAGGTGGCGTTCAAGGGGCCGGCCCGGGACGTGATCCACCAGCTTGTCGGCGGGATCAAGGCGGCGATGGGTTATACCGGTTCGGCGACGATCAAGGACCTGCGCGAGCGGGCGCGCTTCGTGCAGATCACGGGGGCCGGGCTGAAGGAAAGCCATGTCCACGACGTGACGATCACCCGCGAGGCACCGAACTATCCCACGCGCTGATTCGGAGACGAAAACATGACCCCGGCCGCACGAACACAGGCGGCGATCGAGCTGCTGGATGCGATCATCGGCGCGGCACAATCCGGCGGTGCGGCGGCGGACACGCTGATCGCGCGCTATTTCGCCGAGCGGCGCTATGCCGGATCGAAAGACCGGCGCGCGGTGCGCGAGCGGGTCTATGCGGCAATCCGTGCCGCCGGCGACGTGCCGGCGTCGGGGCGCGCGGCGATGGTGGCGCTGGCGGATGCCGATGCGGAACTAGCCGCGACCTTCGACGGGTCGCGCCACGGCCCGGCGCCGATCGCGGCAGATGAAACACGCGCAGCAGGCGGCGTGGCGCCGGCCTGGCTGGAGGCCGCGCTGCTGGCATCGGGACTGGAGCGGCAGGCGTTGCCGGCGCTGGTCGAGCGGGCACCCCTCGATGTGCGGGTCAACCGGCTGAAGGCGACGCGCGACGACGTGCTGCCCGCCTTTCCCGATGCGGCACCGACGCCCTTTGCCGAACACGGCCTGCGCCTGCCGACAGGAAGCGCGGTGGAGGCGAGCACGCCGTTCGCCGAAGGCGCGATCGAGGTGCAGGACGAGGGCAGCCAATTGGTCGGCTCGGAGCTGCAAGCGGTGCCCGGCGAACGCATCGTCGATCTGTGCGCGGGCGCGGGCGGCAAGACGCTGGCGCTGGCGGCGGCGATGAACAATGCGGGCGCGTTGCTGGCGTGCGATGTCGATCGGGCGCGGTTGCAGCGCCTGCCGCAACGCGCGGCGCGGGCGGGGGTGACGATCGCGGAAACGCGACTGATGAACCCGGCCCGCGAAACCGAGGCGCTGGCGGACTGGCTCGGGCTGGCGGACGGCGTGCTGGTCGATGCGCCCTGTTCGGGGACGGGCACCTGGCGGCGCAATCCAGAGGCGAGGTGGCGGCTTACCGCCGAGCGGCTGGCACGGTTGCAGGCGACGCAGGCGCATGTGCTGGACGTGGCGGCGGCGCTGGTGCGGCCGGGTGGACGGATCGTCTACATCGTCTGCTCGCTTCTGGACGAAGAAGGCACGGACCAGGTCGCGGCGTTTCTGGCGCGCCACGATGGCTGGAGCGCGGAGGAACCGTCGCTGCCCGCCGGTCGGCGGCACGGCCAGGGCTGGCGGCTGGACCCGGCGGCGGATGGCACCGACGGCTTTTTTGTCGCGCGGTTGCGGGCTCCATGCTAGCGTCCCGCTCCGTGCCCCAGTTGGAGACGATCATGCGCTTCTCGTCCTTCACCCTCGCAGCGGCGCTCGCGGTGGTGTCGGTATCGACCTCGCTCAGCGGGCAGCGGCCCGATGACCAGATCGATGCGCGCTCGTTGCAATTGCTGGCGGAAGGACGCGCGTTGCGCGCCGCCGGCAATCTCGATGGGGCGACCGACGTGCTGGAAACCGCGGTGACGGTCGATCCGCGCAACCGGGCGGCCTTTGTCCTGTTGGGTGAACTGGCGACGCAGCGCGACCTGCCAGGCAAGGCGATCCGGCTGTACCGCGAGGCACTGTTGCTGGAGCCGAACGACCGGTCCGCACTGGAAGGGCAGGGCGAAGCGCTGGTGAAGAAGGGCGCGGTAACGCGGGCCAAGGAAAATCTGGCAAAGCTGCGGACGCTCTGCAAGGGCGAGTGCAGCGAAGTGACGACGCTGGCCGCGGCGATCGCCAAGGGACCGCCGGTGACGACCGCGGCGGTGGAGAGCAAGGCGGCGGTCGCCAAGCCCTGACCTTCGGGGCGTTTGCCCGTATCGGCTGATTACGGCCGAGCAGGCTTGCTAGGGCCGGAACGGGTGCTTGTATGCGGCACTATTTCGTGCGGCAACGCGTCTCTCGATATGCCGTCTCGATACGCGGCTTTGCCGCTACTCGACGGTTACTCGAGACGAACGGGAGTGGCTCGACGAGCGGGCGGGTGGGCTGAGCAAGCCCCGCCCTGCCTCAGCCCAGCGCACGGGCCAGTGCGACGAACTCCGCAACCGACACGGTTTCCGCCCGACGGGTGGGATCGATGCCGGTCGCCTCCATCGCGGCGTCTGCACCCGCGACGGCTTTCAGGCTCTGGCGCAGCATCTTGCGGCGTTGGCCGAAGGCGGCGGCGGTCAGGCGTTCGAGGGTGCGGAAACGGCTGCCCTCCGGCGCCTCTTGCGGGACGAGGTGAACGACCGCGGACATGACCTTCGGCGGCGGCGTGAAGGCGGAGCGATGGACCGGCATCGCGATCTTCGCGCTGCATCGCCACTGCGCCAGGACGGCCAGCCGCCCATAAGCCGATGTGTCCGGCATGGCGACGATGCGCTCCGCGACCTCTTTCTGGAACATCAGCGTGCAGGATTGCCACCAAGGCAACCACGCCGACGACAGCCAGCCGACGAGCAGCGCCGTGCCGACATTATAGGGGAGGTTGGAGACGATGTGCGGCTTGGTCGTGAACAGCGCGGAGGTATCGACCTGCAGCGCGTCGCCCTCAATCACCTTCAGCCGATCGGGAAATGCATCGGCCAGTTCGGCGAGCGCCGGGATGCAGCGGCGGTCGCGCTCGATCGCGGTGACGCGGGCGCCGGCCTGAAGCAGCGCGCGGGTAAGGCCGCCGGGGCCGGGGCCGATTTCCAGCACTTGCGCCTCTGTCAGGTCGCCGGGAATGGCCGCGATGCGGGCGAGCAACTGGCCGTCGAACAGGAAATTCTGGCCAAGCGCCTTTGACGCGGCGAGCCCGTGGCGTGCGATCACGTCGCGCAAGGGGGGCAGGGGATGCAGCGGTGTCATGTCAGAGACCGAGGCGCGCCCGGTGTGCCGCCGCTTCGCTGGCCATGCGGATCGCCGCGATCATCGCGCCGGGTTCTGCCGCATCCATGCCGGCGATGCCGAAGGCGGTGCCGTGGTCCGGCGAGGTGCGCACGATCGGCAGGCCGAGTGTAATGTTCACGCCTTCATCGAAATGGAGCGTCTTGAGGGGCACCAGCGCCTGATCGTGATAGCAGCACAGCACCGCGTCATAGCGGGCGCGGGCGCGCGGGTGGAACAGCGTGTCGGCGGCGAGCGGGCCGGTGATGTCGATCCCCTCTGCCTGCAACTGCGCGATGGCCGGCTCGATCACGTCGATTTCCTCACGCCCGATCGCGCCGCTTTCCCCGGCATGGGGGTTCAGTCCAGCGACCGCGAGGCGAGGCTCGGCGATGCCGAAGTTGCGGAACAGACCGCGTGCGGTGGCACGCGCCTTGGCGAGCACGAGATCGACGGTGATCAGGCCTGGCACCTGGGCAAGCGGCACATGCGTGGTCATCGGCACGACGCGCAGCGAAGGGCCGGCGAGCATCATCACCGCATTGGCACCGGCAATGCCGCAGCGTTCCGCCACGAACTCGGTCTGTCCCGGATGGGTGAAGCCGATCTGGTAAAGCTGCGCCTTCGATACCGGCCCCGTCACCAGCGCGCTGGCGGCGTTGGAGCGGACGAGGCCGACCGCCAGTTCTAATGCGTGGAGCGCGCAGCGGGCACCCTCCACATCCGGGCGACCGGGCGTGATCTCGCCCGCGTCCTCGACCGACAGGACGGGCAGCGCGTCGGGAAAGGCGGCGACGGCGGAGCGGATGTCCTGCACCACCGTGATCGGCCCGTTCCAGACGCGGGCTATGGCCCGGTCGTCGCCCACCGCCACGAAGGGCGGCAGGCCGTATTCGTCACGCGCGGTCCAGGCCTTGGCGATGATCTCCGGCCCGATGCCGGCAGGATCGCCCATCGATACGGCCAGGGGCGGGATCACGCCGTCAGCGCCGATCAACGATATTCCACCACGGCGTCGCGGCGGAGATCGCGCATCTTCTGCTGCGCGCGCAGATTGACGCGCTGCTGTTCCAGTTGCTGCTGGACCTGATCGGGGCGGGGCAGCGAGCCGGTGGCAGGGGGATCGTCGCGACCGCACAGCACAAGGGCGCGCACGCCGCTCTCGGCCGAGCCGAAGGGCGGGGTCGACTCGCCGATCTGCATCTTCAGCAGAATGTCCTGCAATTGGGGCGGCAATTGCCGGGCCGGCACACCGTCATTGTCGACGACCTCCGCACCGATCGTCGCCGCGGTCTTGTTCACGTCGCCGCAGCCACGGATCGTCTTGGTCACCTCGGCGAACTTGGCGGCGCGGGCGGTGGCCTGCGCCTGGGTCGTGCCGGCAGGGAACTTGATCGTCAGCTGCTTGAGCGCCAGACGTGCGTCGCGCGGGTCGGAGGTCAGCACCTGGCGCTTGTCGACGAGATACAGGATCGAGAAGCCGCCGGGGATCTCGATCGGGCCGGCGACCTGACCGATCTGCATCGACTGGGCCGCCTGGGCGAGCTCGGGCGGCAATTGCGCGGCACGCACCCAGCCCAGATCGCCATCGACGCCGCGCGTCGACGCCTCCGAGAAGGTGCGGGCGAAATAGCCGAAGGGCTGCTGCCCCTTCTGGATCTCGGCCAGGATCTGGCGGGCATTGGCGAAGACCTGCGCCGAGGTCGCCTGATTGGCGGACAGGTAGATTTCGCGGAGGTTGAACTCCTCGGTGCCCTTGGCGGCTTCGAGGCGGTCGAGGATGCCCTTCACCTCTTCCTCGCCGACATTGACGAAGGGTTCGACGCGCTTGCGCAGATAGCGGCTCCACGCCAGCTCGCCCTCGATCTGGCGCTTGAGCGAACGCTCGGACGAGCCCACTTCGCGCAGATACTTGTTCATTTCAGCCGGCGTGCGGTTGAAGTTGCGCGACACGCGGACATAGCTCTGGTTGATCTCGTCGGGCGTGACCGCGATTTCCGCGCTCTTGGCCTCCTGGATCTGCAGCGTCTCGTCGATCAGCTGGCGCAGCACCTGGAGACGCAGGCGCTCCTTCTCCTCGGCGGGCAGGTTGCCGGCCTGGTTGGCGGCCATGATCAGGCCCATGCGCTGGTCGACATCGGTGCCGGTCAGCACCGTGTCGTTGACCACCGCGGTCGGCTTGCGGACATTGGGATCGAGCTTGCCGAAGATCTGGAGGTTCGACGGAATGTCGAGGCCGCCGGTCTCCGGCACCGACCGGTCGGGCACCGTCTGCGCAATGGCGCCGGTGGCGGCCGCCGCCAGCATCAGAAGAACTGCGCCGCGCATGCCGCGAACGTTGGAACGAATTGGCTGCTTCACCGTGTCTGCTATCCTTATCGCACCCAGGCCGACGCCCTTACCCGCAAGGTACGTCGCAATTGTGGCGCGCTTTGCCTGCATCTTGCTGAATAGCGGCTTAGCGGCCGAGATTGGTGAACGCCAGCGTCAAGGAGTAGCTGTTGCCGCTGCGCGCGTCGCCGGTGTTGTTGTAGAAACGCTGCCACGCAAAGCCGAGCCGGACGCAGTCATCCTCATATTGGAAGCCGACGCGGTGGCGGACGGGATCGAAGCCGCTGGCGGTCGACAGGGGGTCCTCGCGCCGGTTGGTCAGATCGATCACCGCCGAGCCGAAGGCGGACCAGAAGCGGGCGAACTGGACCCGGCCGGCGACACGGGCTTCCTCGCGGTCCTGCAGATCCTCGATGGCGGGGAAGATGTTGCGGTCGAGCCGGAGATAGCCGATCTGGGCATAGGTCGCGCGCGAGCCGACGACCGCGTCGATCTCGTTGCGGCGAACGGCGAAATTGTCCTTGTCCAGCCGGTAGCGGTGGATGACCGAGACCAGATCGCGGAAACGCAGCTCGGTGCGCCCGACAAAGTCCGACCAGCGATCCGACAGGCCGGTGCCGTCGTAGAAGATCGTCGGGCGGCTGTTCAGGCGGTAGCTCTGGCCGATCACCGTGTTGATGGTGAAGCCAGGCAGGGTGAGCGCCCATTCGCCGCCATAGGTGACGCGGGTCGAATCCTCGAACCGGTCATAGCCGGGGAAGCGGTTGAGCGCGAAGAGGTTGGAATCCTCCAGATCGACGGCGCGGGCATCCTCGTTGGGGATTTCGATATTCTTCAGCTTGGGGCTGGCGACCACCTGCACGCGCGGGGTGAAACGCTGCGTGCCGCCGAACAGCTCGCCGATGAACGGCCACTTCACGTCCGCGGCCACCGCGCCGATCGCGCGGCCCTGGAACCCCTCCATGCCGCGATAGATGAGCGGGCTGCTGGCGATGTCCTGCGCATTGTACGCATCGGCGCGGCCATAGGCGGTCAGCGTCACCTCCTGCCCCCAGTTGGTCAGGCGGCGCAGGTCCCAGCGGGCGCTGGCAAAGGCGCGCTGCGTGTCCTGCCCGTCCGACCGGCTGATCGCGAGCGAGTTCAACTGGACCTGCACCTTGCCGCCGACCAGCCCGTCGTCGAAACGGTAGCGCCAGTCGATCTCGGGCAGCGCGATCGGTTGCAGCCCCTGCCGGTCGTTCACCCGCAGCGTCTGCACATACCAGCCGGTCAGCGCGAAATAGCTGTTGGTGCCGATCCGCTGGAGGCTGGCGGTGGTGCGCAGCCGGTCGTCGCGGGAAATGTCGTAGCGGCGCAGGAAGGTACGGTCGCTGGCCAGGCGCAGCGATCCGCTGAGGCTCCATTCCGGCGAGAACTGGTAGCGCCCGGTGCCGTCCAGATACCCGCGAAGTGCCATCGACGTGTCGGTCGGGTTGGCGGTGGTCAGGTCGTCGCTGCGCCGGCTGACGGTGGCGTAGCCGGTGACGCGGAACGCACCCTGCGTGTCGAGCGACTCGTAGGTCGCCTGCATCATCGGCAGCACGTCGCTGAACACGTGCGGCGCGACCATCAAGCCCTTGTTGGGGGCGAGGCGCCAGTAATAAGGGGTCACCACCTCCAGGCCGTTGACCCGGTCGAGGCGGATGTCGGGCGCCAGAAAGCCGCTGTCGCTGCCCTCGCCGATCGGAACCGACAGCTTGGGCAGGGGCACTGCGGGCAGGCCGAACAGGTTCATCCGCGCACCGCTGAAATAGACGCGCTGCCGTTCGGGGCGGTAGGTGACACGCACCGCGGTGATCTTCCACGACGGGTTCTTGGGGCAACCCTCCGAGGTCTGCACCGCGCAGGGCGTATAGGCGGCGCGGTCGAGGTTCAGCGTGCCGTCCTCCTGCCGGGTGCCGCGCACCGCGGCGAGGCGGCCGCCCTGTTCGAGGACGACCAGCATGTTGTCGACCACGCCGCCTTTCAGCGAGTCGGTCAGCTCGATCTGGTCGCCATAGGCGATGTCGCCTTCCGGATTGGTGATTGCGACATCGCCGTCCGCCACGACCTTGCCGGTCTTGCGGTTCCAGGTGACCGTGTCGGCGCGCAGCCGCTGCCCCTGGCGCGCCATGCGCACGTCGCCGGTGGCCGTGACGATGTCGGCCTCGGTGTCATATTCGAGCTGCGCCGCGCTGAACCGCACCTGATCCTCGGGCGTCGGCGCGCCGGGGGCTACCGTGCCCTCGGCCGGTGGGGGAACGGCACGATCCTGCAGATCCTGCCCCGCAGCCGGCACGGCCGCCAAAAGGACGAGTGGGAGGGAGCAGCCAGCCAGGAGGTCGATACGCAACACGATTCAGTCGGTTCCATCTCTTGGCAGCATCGAGACGGAGCCGCCCTGACCGGCCCCGTGGCAAGCGACGCCTATCGCAAACCCGGAGCGCTCCTGCAATCGTGCGCTTGCCGTTAGGCGCAGACGCCCTAGATGGAGGCGCATCTTCAACGAAAGGTCCCCCATGCAGATCGCATTCGCCTCTTCCGTACCGAACGAGGGTGTTCTCGTCCTTCCCGTGGCGAAGGACGGCGTCGCGCAGGTGCGTTCGGATGCGGCGGGCGAGGGGCTGGCGGCGCTGGCCGCGACCGCGGCCGAGGCCGGGCGCTTCAAGGGCGAGGCGGGCACGCTGGTCGAACTGTTCGTGCCGCGGGACGGCGCGGTGCGGCAGGTGATCCTGGCGGGCGTCGGCGCCGGCAGCGAGACGGAATGGGCCAAGGCGGGCAGTGCGCTGTCCGCGCGGCTGCTGACCTCCGGCACCACCGCCCTGACGGTCGATCTGGGCGGCGCGCAGGCGACCCCGGCGGCCGTGGCGGCGTTCGCGACGGGCGCGGTGCAGCGCGGCTGGCGCTACGACGTCTATCGCACTACCCAGAAGGAGACGGCGAAGCCGACGCTGGGCACGGTGACGCTGGTGAATGCGCCGGATGGCGCGGAGGCGGCATGGGAAGTCGGTCTTGCACTCAACGGCGGGCTGGCGCTGACCCGCACGCTCGTCACCGAGCCGCCGAACAAGCTGTACCCGGAAAGCTTCGTGGAGCGCGTGCTGCGCGAGGTGGAGGGGCTGGGCCTCGAAGTCACCGTGCTCGACGAGGACGCGATGCGCGACCTGGGCATGGGCGCGCTTTTGGGCGTGAGCCAGGGCTCGACGCGCGAGGCGCGGCTGCTGGCCCTGAAGTGGAACGGTGCGGGCGAGGGCGATCCGGCGCTGGCGCTGGTCGGCAAGGGCGTGACGTTCGACACCGGCGGCATCTCGATCAAGCCGGCCGCCGGCATGGAAGACATGAAGTGGGACATGGGCGGCGCGGGGGCCGTGGCCGGTGCGATGAAGGCGCTGGCCGGCCGCAAGGCGAAGGTCAACGTCATCGGCGTGATGGGCCTGGTGGAAAACATGCCCGACGGCAACGCCCAGCGCCCCGGTGACGTCGTGACGTCGATGTCCGGGCAGACGATCGAGGTCATCAATACCGACGCCGAAGGGCGTCTGGTGCTGTGCGACGCGCTGACCTGGGTGCAGAAGACGCACCGCCCCAGGACGATCATCGATCTCGCCACGCTGACCGGCGCGATGATCATCAGCCTGGGTCACGAACATGGCGGCCTGTTCTCCAACGACGATGCGCTGGCGGACAAGCTGCTGGCGGCGGGCAAGGCGAGCGGCGACACGCTGTGGCGCTTCCCGCTGGGCGATGCGTACGACAAGCTGATCGAAAGCCACATCGCGGACATGAAGAATGTCGGTCCGCGCGGCGCCGGATCGATCACCGCGGCACAGTTCCTGAAGCGCTATATCGACGAGGGTGTCGCCTGGGCGCATCTGGATATCGCCGGCATGGTGTGGGCCGACAAGCCCGGCACCTATCATGACAAGGGTGCGACCGGATACGGCGTGCGGCTGCTCGACCGGCTGGTCGCCGAGCATTTCGAAGGCTGAATGGGGGAGCGGCGTCGATGCAGGTGGACTTCTACCATCTGACCGCGGCGCCGCTCGATCGCGTGCTGCCGGCGGTCGCCGAAAAGGTGCTGGCCGGCGGCGGGCGATTGCTGGTGGTGTCCGGCGATGCCGAACAACGCGGGGCGCTCGACCGGGTGCTGTGGCTGCATCCGGCCGAAAGCTTCCTGCCGCACGCCCAGGCCGGCGACGGCGACGACCATGCGCAGCCGGTGCTGATCGCGGGTGACGTATCGCCGGCCAATGCCGCCCGGCACGTGGCGCTGGCGGACGGAATCTGGCGTGACGAGGCGCTGGCGTTCGACCGGGTGTTTCACTTTTTCGACGAGGATCGCATCCGCGACGCGCGGGGCGCATGGAAGGCGCTGGCCGAACGCGAGGGGGTGCAGCGCCGCTATTGGAAGCAGAACGAGGCGGGGCGCTGGGAACAGGCGGCCTGAGCCACCCTCAAGCGCGGTTGCCAAGCCGGCGCGGGACGATTAGGGCGGCGCCACTTTTTCCCCGACCATCACAGGAGCAGCGTGACCGCCATGGCCGCGAACCGTACTTTCTCGATCATCAAGCCCGACGCCACCCGCCGCAACCTGACCGGTGCGGTCACCAAGATGCTGGAGGAAGCCGGCCTGCGCGTCGTCGCCTCCAAGCGCATCCAGATGACCAAGGAGCAGGCCGAAGGCTTCTACGCGGTCCACAAGGAGCGTCCGTTCTTTGCCGATCTGGTCAGCTTCATGATCTCCGGCCCGGTCGTCGTGCAGGTGCTGGAAGGCGAGAATGCCGTGCAGCGCAACCGCGACATCATGGGCGCGACCAACCCCGAGAATGCCGAGCCGGGCACGATCCGCAAGGAACTGGCCGAGTCGATCGAGGCGAACTCGGTGCACGGCTCGGACTCGGACGAGAATGCGGCGATCGAGATCGCCTATTTCTTCAAGCCGGAAGAGCTGGTCGGCTGATGCACTGGCGGCTGCGACGGGCGGCGGCGGCGGATGCCGATGCGCTCGCGATGGTCGCAGCCGCCACCTTTCTTGAGACCTTTGCGGGCGTGCTCGCCGGACCGGACATCGTCCGGCATTGTGCGGTGAACAGCGCGCCCGCCAAGTTCGCCACCTGGGCGAACGACCCCGCCAGCGCCGTGACGCTGGCCGAGCATCCCGAGGGTGCCGCGCCCATGGGCTATTCGGTGCTGACCGTGCCCGATCTGCCGATCCCGCCGGAGCCGGGGGATATCGAGCTTCGCCGCATCTATGCCCTGTCGGTTACCCGTGGCACCGGGCTGGGGGCAGCGCTGATGGCATGCGCCATCGCCGATGCGCAGGCGTTGGGCATGAGCCGGATGCTGCTGGGGGTGCTGGGCCGTAACCGGCGCGCGCGGGACTTTTACGAGCGGCAGGGCTTCGCGCTGGTGGGCGAGCGGCGCTTTCTCGTCGGCGAAACCTGGTATGACGATGTCGTCTACGGGCGTGCGATCTAGCGCTTATTCCCTGTAGGGACGTGGCGTTACGGGGCCGGCTTTTCTCGCGCCCAGATCGCGTCGAGTGCCTTCTGGTCACCGCCCTTGCGATGCAGGCGCAGGTCCTCCAGCTTCAGCGTGCGGCCGCGCAGCATGCGACCTTCGGTGCGCCAGATGATGTCGTAGATGCCGGTCAGGCGGTGCGGCTCGTCGCCGGCGAAATATTCGACGGTCAGGAGGATGGGCAGGCGCCCGGTCTTGCGATCGTCGCCGCCATCCGTCGCCTTGAGCAGGGGATCGGCAAACCAGTCGGCCGCGATCGTCGCGCCGGAAATGGCGGTGCGACCCTCGACCCCAAGGTGGGAGGGAAAGGTCACGGCGATATCGCCCAGGCTGTGCGCGTCATCCTCGATCAGGGTCAGGGCGTTGCCGTTTGCTGTGGGTTTGGCCCGAACGACGAAATGCGCCTTGCCCGCCTTCTCGTCGGCCGCCGCCGCTGCGCGGGCGGCCCGATCGGCGCGCTTGTCGGACCAGTTGGTGTAGAGCGTCAGTCCGGCGATCAACAGGCCGATGACGGCAACCGCCTCCGCCAGCGTGATCCAGCGGCGGCGGGTGCGGGCCTGATCGGTGTCTCGCCGCTCACCGGCCGCCGGCCTCCAGCAGGCGGGCAGGGGCGGTGAGTTCCCAGCCACGCGCCACCCGGTCCTCGATCAACGTCGCATCGCCATTTTCCAGGCGGCGCCAGCCATCGTCGGCGCGCACCTCCACCCTCTCGCCATCGCACCGGACGAAGGGCGTGCCATCGACCAGGAAGGCGACCTGGCGGTCATCCGCACCTTCCTCGACCTCGGGCAGCAGCAGCGCGACGGCGCGGACTTTGGCGAGAATGTCGGTCATGAGCGGACGAACTCCGATAATATCCGGGGGTACAGGCGATGTTCCTCGATCAGCACGCGCGCGGCAAGGCTGTCGGCATCGTCGCCGGGATGGATCGGTACCTCGGCCTGCCCCAGCACCGCTCCCGCATCCAACTCCTCGGTCACCACATGCACCGAACAGCCCGCCACCGCATCCCCCGCCGCGATCGCCCGCGCATGCGTATCCAACCCCTTGTATTTGGGGAGGAGTGAGGGATGGATGTTGACGATCCGGCCGCGCCAGTCGCCGACGAAGCGATCGGACAGCAGGCGCATATAGCCGGCGAGCGCGACGACCTCGACCTCCGCATGGCGGAGCATCGCGGTCATCTCCGCTTCGAAGGCAGGTTTGCCGATGCCTTTCGGGGAAAGTGAAAAAGTCGTGATCCCCTGTTCGGCCGCCCAGGCGAGACCGGGCGCGTCGGGCTTGTCGGAGGCGACCAGCACGACCTCATAGGGGCAGTCGGCCCCTTGCGCCGCGCGGACCAGCGCCTGCATGTTCGAGCCGCGGCCCGACAGCAGGATGCCGACCTTAACCCGCATGCGTGCCCGTCCAGTCCGCCTTCGCGCTCCACGTGCCCGCCGATCCGCGCACCGTGCAGCCGCGGGCACCGTGTTCGACATGGCCGATCCGCTCGACCGTCTCGCCGGCAGCGGCCAGTGCCTCGGCCACCGCATCGGCCTGCTCCGCGGCCACCACCACGGCCATGCCGATGCCGCAATTGAAGGTCCGCGCCATCTCCTCCGGCTCGATCCCGCCCTGCGCCTGCAGGAACGCCATCAGGCGCGGCTGTACCCAAGCGTCTGCATCGATCACGGCATGCGCCTCGGCGGGCAGAACACGCGGAATATTTTCCAGCAGTCCACCGCCGGTGATATGCGCTAGACCCTTGATCCGGCGTTCGCGCAGCAGCGGGAGCAACGACTTCACGTAAATGCGCGTGGGCGCCATCAGCGTGTCGATCAGGAGGCGGTTCTGGTCGAAGATGGCGGGGCGGTCGAGCTTCCAGGCTTTGTCCGCGGCGAGTCGGCGCACGAGCGAGTAGCCGTTCGAGTGGACGCCGGAGGAGGCGAGTCCCAGAATGACGTCACCGCGCATAATATCGCGCCCGGTCAGCACATTATCCCGCTCCACCGCGCCGACGCAGAAGCCGGCGAGATCATAGTCGCCGCCCGCGTACATGCCGGGCATTTCCGCGGTTTCGCCGCCGATCAGCGCACAGCCCGCCTGCTTGCACCCTTCCGCGATCGAGGCGACGACACGCTCGGCAACCACATTGTCGAGCTTGCCGGTGGCGTAATAGTCGAGAAAGAACAGCGGCTCGGCACCCTGCACGATCAGGTCGTTGGCGCACATCGCGACCAGATCGATGCCCACGCCCTCGTGTCGGTCGTGTTCGATCGCCAGCTTCAGCTTGGTGCCGACGCCGTCATTGGCCGCGACCAGCAGCGGATCGGTGAAGCCCGCCGCCTTCAGGTCGAAAAAGCCGCCGAATCCGCCGAGATCGGCATCGGCGCCGGGGCGGCGCGTCGCCTTGGCAAGCGGGCCGATGGCGCGAACGAGCGCGTTGCCGGCGGCGATGGAAACGCCGGCATCGGCGTAGGTGTAGCTGGGCGTGCTGTCGGTCATCCGCGCCCGTTAGCCACATCGCGCTTGGATTTCCACGTCTGGTTCGCCAAAAGGCCGCGATGCGCCTGCGTGCCCCCGTTCTTCTCGCCTGCTGCGTGGCCGTCATGGGTCCGGCGGCCGTCCTCGCCCAGATGGAGGGGCAGGACCGCGGCGTCGCGCCCGTCGCCAACACCGGTGACTACGAGGTGAGCGGCGTCAGCGTCGACGTGGCGGGCAAGACCGCCGAGGCTGCGCGGCTGGGTGGCTGGCGCGTGGCGCAGCGCAAGGCGTGGGTCGTGTTGTCGCGCCGGCTGGGCGGCGGCGGTGCGATGGTGTCGGACGGAACGCTCGATTTGATCGTGTCCGGGATCGTCGTGGAGAACGAGCAGATCGGCCCGATGCGCTATGTGGCCAAGTTGGGCGTGACCTTTGACCGGACGCGGGCTGCCTCGATCCTGGGCATCTCCGCCTATGCCGACCGGTCGCTGCCCATGCTGGTGGTGCCGATGCAGATCTCGGGCGGCGTGTCGCAGGTGTTCGAGGGGCGTTCGCCCTGGCAACAGGCCTGGGCACGGTTCCGCACGGGCAACAGCACGATCGACTATGTGCGGCCGGCGGGCACCGGCCCCGACGCACTGCTGCTCAATGCCGGGCAGATCGGCCGTCCGGGTCGCGGCTGGTGGCGGACGATCATCGACCAATATGGCGCGTCGGACATCCTGATCCCCACGGTCCGCCTCTACCGGCAATGGCCGGGCGGGCCGGTGATCGGCGTGTTCCAGGCGCGGCACGGGCCCGACAACCATCTGCTCGGTACCTTTACCTTGCGCGTCGGCTCGTCCGCCGGGCTGGCACAGTTGCTGGATACCGGCGTGCAGCGGCTGGATGCGATGTATCAACGCGCGCTGTCGAGCGGGGCGCTGCACCCCGACGCCAGCCTGAGCCCGCCGCCGGCGCCCGAGCCAGTGATCGACGACGATGCGCTCGTCGACGAGCCGATCGAAGGGCTGGACGCCGCGATCGCCGCGACCACGGGAGCGGGCATCGCGGTGACCGTGCAGTTCGACACGCCGAGCGCCAGTGCGGTCGCCAATACCGAAAGCCTGGTGCGCTCGATCCCCGGCGTGCGGCAGGCGGCGACCTCCAGCCTGGCGCTGGGCGGCGTTTCGTTGATGCGCGTGACCTATGACGGCGACCCCGCCGCGTTGCGGACGGCGCTGGAAAGCCGCGGCTATCAGGTGATCGGCAGCGGCACGACGCTGCGCATCCGCCGGGCCGCACAGATACCGACGCCGGCGGTGCCGGCCGATAACGGAATTACCGGATGAGTCAGATGGCCCTTCCGCTGGCATGGCCGGCGGACCCGCGTTCGGACGCGTTTCTTATCACCCCCTCCAACGCGCATGCCGCGCAGATGCTCGACCGTTGGGAAGGCTGGCCGACGCGCACCGCCGTGCTGACCGGGCCGCGCAAATCGGGACGGTCGCTGCTGGCGCGCATCTTCGCGGCGCGCAGCGGCGGGACGATCATCGACGATGCCGAGCGTCTGCCCGAAGCGCAGATCTTTCACGCCTGGAACCGGGCGCAGGCGGAAGGACGGCCGCTGGTGATCGTCGCGGACGCCGCGCCACCGGTCTGGGCGGTCAAGCTGCCCGATCTCCGCTCGCGTCTCGCCAATTCGACGCTGGCGGAGATCGACGCGCCCGACGACGAACTGATCCCGCTGCTGCTGGACCAGTTGTTCACGCGCCGTGGCCTGTTCGCTGGCCCCGACCTGATCGAATGGCTGGCGACACGGATCGAGCGCAGTCATCTGGCTGTCATACGCACCGTCGATATGCTCGACCAGCAGGCCATGGAACGTCAGAAGCGTTTGTCCATTCCCCTTGCACGAGCCACCCTGACGGAGGCCGGCCTGATCGCCGACCCCTGACCCGACAAGCGAGACCCGATGACCCGCCCCGCGCATATCGCCAAGATGGCCGAACCGGACGACGATCCCTTCGTACCGGAGCCGAGCGGGCGGTACTTCAACCGGGAGCTGTCCTGGCTCGCCTTCAATCGCCGCGTGCTGGAGGAGGCCTGCAACAGCGCGCATCCGCTGCTCGAACGATTGCGCTTCCTGTCGATCTCCGGGTCCAATCTCGACGAGTTCTTCATGGTCCGCGTCGCAGGCCTGAAAGGCCAGCAGTCGCAGGATGTCGGCCAGCGTTCCGTCGACGGGTTGACGCCGGGCCAGCAGTTGAGCGGCATCGTCGCGGAGGCGGATGCCCTGCTCGCCAGCCAGCAGGCGGTGTGGGGCGACCTGCGCCATTTGCTGGATGATGCAGGCATCTTCGTGCTGCGCCGTGACGCGATCGACGGCGAGGCGCATGGCTGGCTGGAGACGCATTTCCGCGAGCAGATCTTTCCCATATTGACGCCACAGGCGCTCGACCCGGCGCATCCCTTTCCCTTCATCCCCAACAAGGGGCTGTCGATCATCTTCGACCTGACGCGCGTGTCGGACGAGGAACCGATCATGGAGCTGGTGATGCTGCCGGCCACCATGCCGCGCTTCGTGCGGTTGCCGGGCGAACCGTCGCGCTACATCTCGATCGAGGCGATCGTGCGGCGTTTCTCGGCGCAGCTTTTCCCCGGCTATGTGGTGAACGGGTCGGCCACCTTCCGGGTGCTGCGCGACAGCGATATCGAGATCGAGGAAGAGGCGGAGGATCTGGTCCGCTACTTCGCCAACGCCATCAAGCGTCGCCGCCGTGGCCGCGTGATCCGACTGGAGATGGAGACGGGCATCCCTGACAGCCTGTCCGCGGTGTTGCGCGACGAACTGGGCGGGTCCGACGCGATCATCACCGAGAGCGGCAATCTGCTGGGTATCGGCGACCTCGACATGCTGGTCGACGAGGATCGGCCTGATTTGAAATTCCCATCCTTCTCGCCGCGTTTTCCTGAGCGTATCCGGGAATTCGCCGGCGATTGTTTCGCCGCGATCCGCGCCAAGGACATTGTCGTCCATCACCCCTACGAGACGTTCGAGGTGGTGATAGCCTTTCTGAAACAGGCCGCGGCCGACCCGGACGTCGTCGCGATCAAGCAGACACTGTACCGGGCGGGCAAACAGTCTGCGATCATCAACGCGCTGATCGCCGCGGCCGAGGCGGGCAAGTCGGTGACCGCGATCGTCGAGTTGAAGGCGCGGTTCGACGAGGAGCAGAACCTGTATTGGGCGGCCGCGCTGGAGCGCGCCGGCGTGCAGGTCGTCTACGGCTTCATCGACTGGAAGACGCATGCCAAGGTGTCGATGGTGGTGCGGCGCGAAGGCAATGCGTTTCGTACCTACTGCCATTTCGGTACCGGCAATTATCATCCGGTGACCGCGCGCATCTATACCGATCTGAGCTTCTTCACCGCCGATCCGGCGCTGGGGCGCGATGCGGCGCGGATGTTCAACTACATCACCGGCTATGTCGAGCCGACGCATATGGAGCGCGTCAGCCTGTCGCCGCGCGACCTGCGCGCCAATCTGATGGCGATGATCGATGACGAGATCGCCAATGCACGCGCCGGCAAGCCGGCGGGCGTGTGGGCCAAGATGAACTCGCTGGTCGACCCGGCGATCATCGAGAAGCTGTACGAGGCGAGTGCGGCAGGCGTGGAGATCGACCTGATCGTGCGCGGCATCTGTTGCCTGAAGCCGGGTGTAGAGGGGCTGTCCGACCATATCCGTGTGAAGTCGGTCATCGGGCGCTTCCTAGAGCATAGCCGGATCTGGGCATTCGGCAACGGCAAGGCGCTGCCCAATGACGGGGCGAAGCTGTTCATCTCGTCGGCGGACTGGATGCCGCGCAACTTCGACCGGCGCGTCGAATATATGCTGCCGATCCTGAACCCCACGGTACACGACCAAATATTGGATCAGGTGATGGTCGCGAACCTGCTGGACAATGAGCAGAGTTGGGAATTGGAGCCGGATGGCCGCTACGTCCGTGACGAACCGGGGGACAGACCGTTCAACCTGCATCGCTATTTCATGACGAACCCCTCGCTTTCCGGGCGCGGCGCGGCACTGGAGTCGCGTGATGCCGTTCCAACGCTTTCGCTTCGCCGGCAGCGCTGAGCCGATGACCAAAGCAGCAAGCCACGCGGCGCCCGCACCGGCGCCGCGAACCGCCATTATCGACATCGGATCTAACTCGGTCCGCCTGGTCGTCTATCAGGGGCATGCGCGGTTGCCCGCGATCCTGTTCAACGAGAAGGTCATGGCGGGGCTGGGCCGGGGACTGGCCGCGACCGGCGCAATCGAGCCGGGGTCGCTCGCCAAGGCGCAGACGGCGCTGCGCCGCTTTGCCGCGCTGGCCCGCGAGATGAAGGTCGATACCGTCCGCACCGTCGCCACCGCGGCGGTGCGAGACGCCGCCAATGGCCAACAATTGATCGACTGTGCGCACGAACTTGGCCTGAAGGTCGAACTGTTGTCGGGCGAGCAGGAGGCCAAGGGGGCAGGCGAGGGCGTGCTGTCCGCCATTCCGGAGGCGGACGGGATCGTCGGCGATCTGGGCGGAGGCAGCCTGGAACTGGTGCGGGTGCGGGGCGGTCAGGTGGGCGACCGGGTATCGTTTCCGCTCGGTGTGCTGCGCATTCCGGCTCTGCGCGAAAAGGGGAGCAAGGCGTTCGAGCGGCATATCGCGCGGCTGGTGGACGAGGCCGGATGGGAGGGCGCGGGCAGGGGACTGCCCTTCTATCTGGTCGGTGGATCGTGGCGCGCACTGGCCCGGCTGGACATGGGGCTGGCGGAATATCCGTTGCCGATCATTCATCATTATGCGCTTACGCCAACCGATGTCGCGCGGCTGGGGCGGACGATCCCGCATCTGAGCAAGCCGCGGCTGCGCGGCGTGCCGGGGTTGTCGTCCGGGCGTGCGGCGACGCTGGCGGATGCGACGGCGCTGCTGGGCGTGTTGTTGCGGCATCTGGGGAGCAGTACGACGATCGTGTCGGCCTATGGTCTGCGCGAGGGGTTGTTGTTCGGTGCGTTGGACGCGGAGACGCGGGCGCTCGACCCGCTGATCGTGGGCGCGCGGGAGGAAGGGCGACTGCTCGGCCGTTTCCCCGAGCATGGCGACCTGCTGCAGGGCTGGATCGCGCCGCTGTTCCCCGCCGACGCGACCGCCGACGCCCGGTTGCGCCATGCGGCATGCTTGCTGGCCGATGTCGGCTGGCGTGCCAACCCCGAGTTCCGGGCGGAGCGCGGGGTGGAGATCGCGCTGCATGGCAATTGGGTGGGGATCGACGCGGTCGGCCGCGCAATGCTGGCGCAGGCGCTGCACACGAGCCTGGGCGGTGGGCTGGATGTGCCGCACCCGCTGGCGCAGTTGGCGAGTCCGGCGCAGTTGAAGGCGGCGACGCTCTGGGGGCTGGCGATCCGGCTGGGGCAGCGGCTGAGCGGCGGGCTGGCGGGGCCGCTGGAGCGGTCGTCGGTGACGCTGTCCGAAGAGGCGGTGACGCTGGCGCTGCCGGCGCAGGACACCGGCTTCTACGGCGAGGCCGTCGAGCGGCGCCACGGCGCGCTGGCCAGCGGCCTGGGGCGCCGGGCGGTGCTCGCCGAGGCCTGAGCGGCGTCCCTCAGCCGCAGCGCAGGCGGGTGACGATGCCGCCCGCGTCGGTCTCGACGTTCAGCCGATCGGGGCGATAGTCCATCGTCACCATCGTATCGGGGCCGATGACCCGTAGCGTGCGTGCCCCGGTCCGCTTCAGGACGGCGGCTTCGCCGGCCGGGGCCCAGGGCTTGCCGACAAGGTCCTGCGCACGATCGGCGCGGCATGCGCCGCCCTCGGGCGTCGTCGCGCAGCCGGCGAGCAGCAGCAGGGCGACCAGCGACCGGGCGATCATTCGGCCTCTCCCTCGGTGCGGACCATCTTCAGCTTGCCGTTCTTCACCACGAAGCCCAGCCGGCCCTCGACCAGATCGAGCGCGTCGCGGCCGAACTGGTCGAAGCGCCAGCCGGTGAGCATCGGCAGGTCCTCGCGCACGCCGGCGGCGAGCAGTTCCAGCTCCTCCGACCGGGCGAGCAGGCGCGAGGCGACGTCGATGTCACGCGCGCGGATCTTGAGCAGCAGCTTGAGCAGGTCGGCGACCAGCGAGCCCTCCTTGCCGAGGCCGGGCTTGCGATCGTCGCGCGGGGGCATCTCGTCGGCGGGAAGCGGTTCGGCCCCCTCGATCGCGGCCATCAGGCGGCCACCAATGTCGTTGCCGGCCCAGGTGGCGGACAGGCCGCGGACGCGGGCCAGATCGGCCTGCTTGCGCGGGGGGTGCCCGGCAAGGTCGCCCAGCGTCTCGTCCTTGACGATGCGGCCGCGCGGCAGATCCTTGGCCTGCGCCTCCAGCTCGCGCCAGCGGGCGAGCGCCTTCAGCCGGCCGAGCACGTCCGGCTTGCGCCCAGAAATGCGCACGCGCTTCCACGCCAGATCGGGATCATTGGCATAATGGGCGGGGTCGGCGAGCCGCTCCATCTCCTGATCCAGCCACGCGCCGCGACCAGTTTTCTTCAAACGCTCCAGCATCTTGGGAAAGATGCTCGACAGATGGGTGACATCGCCGATCGCATAATCGACCTGGCGCTGGTCGAGCGGGCGGCGCGACCAGTCGGTGAACCGTGCGCCCTTGTCGACCTGAATGCCCAGCCAGCTGTCGACCAGGTTGGAATAGCCGATCTGCTCGCCTTGCCCCAGCGCCATCGCCGCCACCTGCGTGTCGAACAGCGGGTGCGGGGTCTTGCCGGTCAGGTTGTAGATGATCTCGATGTCCTGGCCGCCGGCATGGAAGACCTTCAGCACATCCTCGTTATTGACCAGCAGGTCGAGCAGCGGGGTCATGTCGAGCCCCGGCGCCATCGGGTCGATCGCGGCGGCCTCGTTGGTGTCGGCGATCTGGATCAGGCAGAGTTCGGGCCAATAGGTGCTTTCGCGCATAAACTCGGTGTCGACGGTGACGAAGTCGGCATCGGCGAGGCGGGTGCAGAGATTGGCGAGCGTCGCGCTGTCGGTAATCAACGGGTGTACGTGCATCCGATTGCCCATAGACGGCTCGCGCGGGTTGACAAAGAGGGGCCGGACAGGAAAGCGGCCGGCTTTCCACTTTGCTTGTCAGAGATCGCGATCATGCACGCCTATAGAACCCATAATTGTGCCGCGCTGGCCGCTCCCCAGGTCGGCGAAACCGTTCGCCTGTCCGGATGGGTGCACCGCAAGCGCGATCATGGCGGCGTGCTGTTCATCGACCTGCGCGATCATTACGGCATCACGCAGATCGTGGCGGACAGCGACTCGGCGGCGCTGCCGGTGCTGGAGGCGGTACGCGTCGAATCGGTGGTGACGATCGACGGCGTGGTGAAGGCGCGATCGGGCGGCACGGTGAACGCGAACCTAGCGACCGGCGAGATCGAGGTGTTCGCGCGCGGCGCGACCGTACTGTCGGCGGCCGAGGAATTGCCGATGCCGGTGGCGGGCGAGCAGGAATATCCCGAGGATATCCGCCTGCGCTACCGCTTCCTGGATCTGCGCCGCGACACGCTGCACGCCAACATCGTGCGCCGCACCAGGGTGATTTCCGAGATGCGGCGCCGTATGGAAGCGGTGGGGTTCACCGAATATTCGACGCCGATCCTGACTGCGTCGTCTCCGGAGGGCGCGCGCGACTTCCTGGTGCCGAGCCGCATTCATCCGGGCAAGTTCTACGCGCTGCCGCAGGCGCCGCAGCAGTATAAGCAGTTGCTGATGGTCGCGGGCTTCGACCGCTATTTCCAGATCGCACCGTGCTTCCGCGACGAGGACCCGCGCGCCGACCGCCTGCCGGGTGAATTCTACCAGCTCGACCTGGAGATGAGCTTCGTCACGCAGGAAGAGGTGTGGGAGACGATGGAGCCGGTGATCGGCGGCATCTTCGAGTCGTTTGCCGATGGCCGCACCGTGACGCCGAGCGGCGAGTTTCCGCGGATCGCCTATGACGAGGCGATGCTGAAGTACGGCAGCGACAAGCCCGATTTGCGCAACCCGCTGATCATCACCGATGTGTCGGCGCATTTCACCACCTCGGGCTTTGGCCTGTTCGAGAAGATCGTGGGTTCGGGCGGCGTGGTACGCGCCATCCCGGCACCGGCGACCGCGGACAAGAGCCGCAAGTTCTTCGACGAGATGAACGAATGGGCGCGTGCCGAGGGGCATGCCGGCCTTGGCTACGTCACCCGCAAGGGTGGCGAGTTCGGCGGGCCGATCGCCAAGAACCACGGCACCGAAGGCATGGAGGCGATCTACGCCGCGCTGGGGCTCGGGCCCGATGACGGGCTGTTCTTTGCGGCGGGCAAGGTCGAGCAGGCGGCCAAACTGGCCGGCGCGGCACGCACCCGCGTCGCCGATCAGCTGGGACTGATCGAGAAGGACGCGTTCCGCCTGTGCTGGATCGTCGATTTCCCCTTCTACGAATGGGACGAGGACGCCAAGAAGGTCGAGTTCGCGCACAACCCCTTCTCGATGCCGCAGGGCGGGATGGACGCGCTGGAGGGTCAGGACCCGCTGACCATCAAGGCCTATCAATATGATCTGGTCTGCAACGGTTATGAGATCGCATCGGGTTCGATCCGCAACCAGAGCCCCGAGCTGATGGTCAAGGCGTTCGAGCTGGTCGGCCTGTCCAAGGCGGACGTGGAGGAGCGCTTCGGCGGCCTGTACCGCGCGTTCCAGTATGGCGCCCCGCCGCACGGCGGCATGGCGGCCGGCGTCGACCGGATCGTCATGCTGGTATGCGGCGCGCAGAATTTGCGCGAAATCTCGCTGTTCCCGATGAACCAGCGTGCCGAGGACCTGTTGATGGGGGCGCCCAGCCTGCCGTCGAACGCACAGATGCGCGAGCTGAGCCTGCGTACGACGGCGACCGGGCCCGAGGTCGACAAGACGGTGGCGCCCAAGGCGGGCTGACCCGTCAGGCGCGGCGATGCTGGACGATCAGTTGCAGCCGGCGGCGGCGCCCCGGCTGGTCCGCAGCCTGGGCGTCATGGGCGTGCTGTTCCTGACGCTGTCCGTGGCGACGCCGGCATCGTCGGTGTTCGTGATCGTGCCGGGGATGTTGCAGGTCGCCGGCACCGGCGCGGTGTGGGCGATGATCCTGGCCGCGATCGTGTGCGTCGCCACCGCGTTCATCTATGCGGAATTGTCATCGGCATGGCCGGTGGCGGGTGGCGAATATGTCGCGGTGGCGCGCACGTTGGGGCCGCTGGCCGGCTTCGTGATGCTGGGCGTCAACGTTTTCAACAACCTGCTGTTTCCTCCCGTCGCCGGACTGGGGATCAGTGCGGTGCTCGCCACCGTGATGCCGGGCCTGCCGGCGGTGCCGGTGGCGGCGGCGGTGGTCGCGGCCTCCACGCTGGTGGCGCTCCTCAACATCCGGGTCAACGCGCTGGTGACGGGGGCGTTTCTGGCCATCGAGGTGCTGGCGATCCTGGTCGTGGTGGGACTGGGGTTCGCCGACTGGGTGCAGGATGCCACACGCTTCCTGACCGCGCCGATGATGCCGGCGGCGAACGGGCTGGTGCCGGCCAGTCCGGCGAGTATCGGGCTGGCGGCATCGATCGCGATCTTTGCGCTCAACGGCTACGGCGCGGCGGTGTATTTCGGCGAAGAGATGCTGGATGCGCCCCAGCGTATAGCCAGGGCGATCCTTGCGGCACTGATACTGACGCTGGCGTTCGAGGTGGTGCCGGTGATCGCGCTGCTCGTCTCGGCACAGGATCTGGGCGGCGTGCTGCGCCACGACGATCCGTTCGGGCAGATGGTGACGGCGCGGGGCGGCAGCGGCCTTGGCGCGGCGATGGCGCTGGGCGTGGTGGTGGCGATCGTCAACGCGATCATCGCGTGCATCCTGGCCTGTGCGCGCTTCTTCTACGGCACCGCGCGGGATCGCAGCTGGGGCGCGCCGGTTGACCGCTGGATGGCGAGCATCCACCCGCGGCTGGGGTCGCCGGTCATCGGTACGCTGGTCGTCGGCGGGGTCGGGGTGCTGTGCTGTTTCCTGCCGCTGACGCTGCTCTTGGTGCTGAGCGGAACCGGGCTGGTGGCCATCTATGCAGGCATCGCACTGGCCGCGATCGTCGGGCGGCGGACGGGGGCCACGGCCCATGCTCCGTACCGCATGCCCCTCTATCCGCTGGCGCCGATCATCACGCTGGTGGCGCTGGGGTATATCGTCTGGACGAGCTGGCTGGACCTGGAGGAAGGGCGCCCCGGCCTGCTGATGACCGGGGCGCAGATCGTCGGCTCGGCAGCCTATTACTGGTTCGTGCTACGCCGCCGAGGGGGTTGGCCGTTCCAGGAGCCGGTGCAGGACTGAGATATCAGGCCGCCTCGGTCCAGGCGGGCTTGAACGCGCCATCGTCTTCCATGACGTGCAGGATGCCGTCGGCGATCGCGAAATAGGCGCCGCGCAACTTCAGCGTGCCGGCGTCCTCGCCCTTGGTCACGAAGGGGAAGGTGCGGAGATTCTCGATCGAGGTGCGCACCGCTTCCAGTTCCATCGCGCGGGTCGCCTCGGCACCCTCCAGATGCTCGGCCTGCACCTTTTCGCGCGCGCCGTCGAGCAGATGGACCCAGTCGGCGATGAAGCCGCCTTCACCGGGCTTGGCATCGGCAAAGCCCTGGGTCAGCGCCGCCTGGCACCCGCCGCACTTGCCATGGCCCATCACCACGACTTCCTCGACCTTGAGCTGGGTCACCGCGAATTCGAGCGCGGCCGACACGCCGTGGTGCCCGCCACCGGTCTCGAAGGGGGGAACGAGCGCGGCGACGTTGCGCACCACGAATATCTCGCCGGGCAGCGTGTCGAACACCTGTGCCGGATCGACCCGGCTGTCGGAGCAGGCGATCACCATCACCTTGGGGCTTTGGCCTTCCTTCAGCTCGGACCAGCGCTCGCGCTGACGACGCCAGTCGGCGGTGCGGAAGCGGCGATAGCCATCAACGAGGTCGGAAAAGTCGGTCATGATCACTCCCGGATTTGTAACGCATGATGGCGAACACGTTAGGACCGAAGCGGTTCCGAATCGATCCCGGGACGGGTCGCCATTGTGTCTCGCCGATCACATCGCTATTTCGCGATGCATGAACGAGATGACCCCGTTGGCCGCGCCGCCGCGCGCGCGCAAGCCCGATTGGATCCGTGTGAAGGCCCCGACCTCGGTCGGCTTTGCGGAAACCAAGCAGCTCATGCGCCGCCTGAACCTGGCGACGGTCTGCGAGGAGGCGGCCTGTCCGAACATCGGCGAGTGCTGGACCAAGAAGCACGCGACGGTGATGATCCTGGGCGATACTTGCACCCGCGCCTGCGCCTTTTGCAACGTGAAGACGGGGATGCCGCGCAAGGTCGATCCGCTAGAGCCCGAGCATGTCGCGGTGGCGGCGGCCGAGATGGGTCTGCAGCATATCGTCATCACCAGCGTGGACCGTGACGACCTGCCCGATGGCGGCGCGTCGCAGTTCGTGAAGGTCATCCAGGCGCTGCGTCGCAACACGCCCTCGACCACGATCGAGATCCTGACACCCGACTTCCGCAACAAGGCGCAGGCCGCGGTCGAGTCGATCGTCGAGGCGCGGCCAGACGTGTACAACCACAATCTGGAAACCGTCCCCAGGCTTTATCCGACGATCCGGCCGGGCGCGCGCTATTACGCGTCGCTGCGTCTGCTGGAGAGCGTGAAGCGGCATGATCCGTCGATCTTCACCAAGTCGGGCGTGATGCTGGGGCTGGGCGAGGAGCGGCTGGAGATCCATCAGGTGATGGACGACATGCGCTCTGCCGACATCGATTTCCTGACCATGGGCCAGTATCTGCAACCGACGCCGCGCCACGCCAAGGTCGCCGAGTTCGTGACGCCCAAGGCGTTCGATGCCTATGCCGCGATCGCGCGGGCCAAGGGGTTCCTGCTGGTCGCGTCCTCGCCGCTGACCCGGTCGAGCTATCATGCGGGCGACGATTTCGCGCGGCTGCGCGATGCGCGGACGGCCAAGCTGGCCGCGATCAGGCCCCAGGAGGTGAGGGCGTAACGCGCATGCCCAAGCACAGCGAGACGCGCCACCTTCCCTATACGCCGGAGCAGATGTTCGACATGGTGGCCGATATCGGCCGCTATCCGGAGTTCCTGCCCTGGGTATCGGCGATGCGGGTCCGGTCGGACAGCGACACGGAGACGGTGGCGGACATGATCGTCGGCTTCAAGGGGCTGCGCGAGACGTTCACCAGCCGCGTCGCCAAGCAGCGGCCGCACAGCATCAATGTCGATTATATCGACGGGCCGCTCAAATATCTGCGCAACGAATGGCGCTTTCGGGCGGAGGAGGGCGGCTGCGCGGTCGATTTCTCGGTGGACTTCGCGTTCAAGAACCGCGTGTTCGAGATGCTGGCCGGCCAGGTGTTCGGCACCGCGCTGCGCCGGATGATCGGCGCATTCGAGGACCGGGCCCGCAAGCTTTACGGCAGCAACAGCTCCAGCGCGCACAACGCCGCCTGAGCGCGGATACCGCCGCGACCGATATCGCCGAAGCTGCGGCGGACGGAATGAACATCGTCCGGATCGCCGCCACGCTCGGCACGGCCGAACAGGACGGTGCCCACCGGCTTCTTCTCGGTGCCGCCACCGGGCCCGGCGACGCCCGTGATCGACACGGTGACGTCGGCGGAGCTGTGCTTCAGCGCGCCCTGCGCCATCGCCCAGGCGGTGGCGACGGATACCGCACCAAAGGTTTCCAGCACGTCCGCGCTCACCTTCAGCAAGGTCATCTTGGCGTCGTTCGAATAGGTGACGAAGCCCAGATCGAACACGTCCGACGCGCCGGGCACCTCGGTCAGCGCGGCGGCCACCAGACCGCCGGTGCAGCTTTCCGCAACGGCGATGCGGCGGCCGGCGGTGCGGTTTTCCTCGATCACGCGGGTGGCGAGTGCGACGATCTCGGGGGGAAGCAGCGTGTCCATCAGCGATTCCCTTGCGTGCAGAGCGGTAGGTCGGGCACGGCGACCTGCCGGCCCTTGGCCTTTTCGCTTTTCAGATATTGCAGCGTGGCGACGACCACCCCTGCGCTGTTGCGCGCCGGCAGCGGCTCCAGCAGGGTGACCAGCCGGTCGATCGTGCCGCAATCCTTCAGCGCGATGCGCCCGACGATGACCGGCACCAGTAGCGAGGTGAGCAGCGGGCGCGCATAATCGGATTGCAGCAGCGCATCGACCGCAGGGTCGGACAGCTTGACGATCGCGCCGCGCGCCGCCGGCCAGGCCGCATCGGCCGCCGCCTTGTACTTGGCGACGAAGGGGCCGTCGCTGCGGCGGATCAGGCTGGTCGCGGGCAGGCGGGCGCCGCAGACCCGGCCGGTTTCGTGAATGATGTCCGGCATCGCGACCAGGGTCATCGCCTCCGCCTCCGGACCGGTGATGCAGCCGGTCTGCGCCTGCGCCGAGGTGCCGGCCGCCAGCGCGGCGAGCGCGAACAGTGCGGCGATCCTCACGCGGCGGCGCCCGGCAGGCGCACGGTCGCCACGGCTTGTGCCGCGATGCCCTCGCCACGGCCGGTGAAGCCCAGCCGCTCGGTCGTCGTCGCCTTCAGGCTGACCCGGTCGGGCGACAGCGCCAGCAGGTCGGCGATCCGCGCGACCATCGCGGCGCGGTGCGGGCCGATCTTGGGCGCCTCGCAGATGATGGTCAGGTCGACGAAATCGATCCGGCCGCCCTTTTCCGCGATCAGCTTTGCGGCATGTTGCAGGAACTGGCCCGACTCGGCGCCGCGCCATTGCGGGTCGCTTGGCGGGAAATGCGTGCCGATATCGCCCGCCGCGATCGTGCCGAGCAGCGCGTCGGTCAGCGCATGCAGCGCGACGTCCGCATCGCTATGGCCCGACAGGCCCTGATGATGCGGGATCAGCACGCCGCCCAGCCACAATTCCTCGCCATCCTCCAGCCGGTGGACGTCGAAGCCCATGGCGGTGCGGGTTTCCCAGGCGAGGCGGGCATCGGCCGCATCGAAGTCTTGCGCGTAGGTGACCTTGTCGAGCATCGTATCGCCCTGCACCAAGACGACGCGTCCGCCAAGCCGCCTGACCATCTGCGCGTCGTCGGTCGCTTCCTCCTGCGCCGGCCAAGCGGCATGCGCGGCGAGTAGGCGTTCCAGATGAAAGCCTTGCGGCGTCTGGATGCGGGCAAGGTCGGTGCGCGGCACGATATCGCCCAACAGGTCCGGCCCGCGCGCCAGCGTGTCGGCGACCGGCAGGACGGGGACTGCCCCATCCGCCTGATCCAGCGCCGCCAGGACGCGGTCGATTACCGCGGGCGGCAGGAAGGGACGTGCGGCATCATGGACCAGCACGCGGCCGACGCCGCGGTCGGCGAGATGGCGCAGCCCGTTGGCGACCGATTCGCGCCGGCTGCTGCCGCCTGCGACCAGTTCGGCGCCCGGCAGGATCGCCGCCGCCCGATCGCGTTCGTCGGCAGAGACGACGACCAGCACCATATCGATCCCGGCATGCGCCGCCACCGCGTCATAGGCGCGGCGCAACATCGGCGTGCCGGCGATCGGCCGATATTGCTTGGGCAGGGCGCCGCCGGCGCGCGTGCCGCTGCCGGCGGCGACGATCAGGGCGGCGGTGAGGGAGGAACCTGTCATGCCCGTCCCTCTAGGCGGGAATGATCGCGGTTTGAACCTTGCCCGCAAGCGTGAATTGGAGTAGGCGCTGCCCGTTTTTCAGGCACATCCCATGCGCACGCTCAACCCCATCCAGGTCGGTCCGGTGACGATCGACAGCCCCGTCGTTCTGGCGCCGATGACCGGCGTCACCGACATGCCGTTCCGCACGCTGGTGCGCCGCTACGGCTCGGGCCTCAACGTGACTGAAATGATCGCCAGCCAGGCGGCGATTCGCGAAACGCGGCAGTCGCTGCAGAAGGCGGCATGGCATCCGCTGGAGGAGCCGGTGTCGATGCAGCTTGTCGGCTGTACTCCCTACGAGATGGGCGAGGCGGCGAAGCTGAACGCGGATCGCGGTGCGGCGATCATCGACATCAACATGGGCTGCCCGGTGCGCAAGGTCGTGAACGGCGATGCGGGTTCGGCACTGATGCGCGACCTGAAGCTGGCCGCCGCGATCGTCGAGGCGTGCGTCAAGGCGGTGGACGTTCCGGTCACGCTCAAGATGCGGATGGGCTGGTGCCATGACAGCCTGAACGCGCCCGAACTGGCCCGCATCGCCGAGGATATCGGCTGCAAGATGATCACGGTGCATGGCCGCACCCGCAACCAGATGTACAAGGGCTCCGCCGACTGGCGCTTCATCGCCAAGGTGAAGGAGGCGGTGTCGATCCCGGTCGTGGCCAATGGCGACATCTGCTCGATCGAGGATGCGCAGGCGGCACTGGACCAGTCCGGCGCGGACGGGGTGATGATCGGTCGCGGTGCCTATGGCCGGCCCTGGCTGCTGGGGCAGGTGATGGAGTGGTTCCGCAGCGGAACGCGGGTGCCCGATCCTTCGCTGGATGAGCAATACCGCGCGGTTGCCGAACATTACGACGCGATGCTCGACCATTATGGCACCGAGACGGGCGTCAACATGGCACGCAAGCATATCGGCTGGTACACCCGCGGACTGCATGGATCGGCCGAGTTCCGCAACAAGGTGAACCAGGAGCCGAACGCCGCCACCGTCAAGGCGATGCTGGCGGATTTCTACCTGCCCCAGATCGAGCTTGCCGCCGCTGCCTGACCCTTCGCGACACGGCCGCCCCGGCTTTGCCGCGTTGTTCGCGGCGCTGCCGGTGGCGGTGATCGTGATCGATCCCGATGATCGTATCGCGCATGCCAATGCGTTGGCCGAACAATTGCTCAACCTGTCGGAGCGCCTGATGGTCGGGCAACCGCTGGACGCGATCCTGCCGCCGCCCGGCGAGGGCAGCGCGCGCGATGGCCATGGGTTCGCGATCTACGATACCGAGATCGCCACGGCGCGAGGCCACAAGATCCGCGTCGATTTCGTCGAGGCGCAGGTGCCCGACCATGCCGGGTGGCGGGCGATTACCCTGCACAGTTCGGCGACCTCGCGGCGGCTGGGGCATTCGGCGGACCGCGCCGCCGGGGCTCGCGCGGCGGTGGGGGCGGCGGCGATGCTGGCGCATGAGATCAAAAACCCCCTGTCGGGCATACGCGGTGCCGCGCAACTGATCGGTGCGGGCGAACTGACCACGCTGATCACCACCGAGGTGGACCGGATCGCGGCGCTGATCGACCGGATGCAGGATTTCAGCGACACCCGACCGCTGCCGAGCGCGCCCGAGAATATCTATCCGCTGCTCGCCCATGCGCGCCGGGTCGCGCTGGCCGGCTTTGCCCGCGGCGTGATGGTCGAGGAACGCTACGACCCGTCGCTGCCGCCGGCCAGCGTCAATCGCGATGCGCTGCTCCAGATCGTCATCAATCTGTTGAAGAACGCGCGCGAGGCCGTTCACGGCACGCGCAATCCGCGCATCGTGCTGACCACCGCCTATCGCCATGGCATGGCCGTCAGCGCCGCGCCCGGTCGTCCGCGCCTGCCGCTGCCGATCGAGATCTGCGTGATCGACAACGGCCCCGGTGCGCCCGCCGACATCGCCGATCACCTGTTCGATCCCTTCGTGTCCGGGCGACGCGAGGGGCAGGGGCTCGGCCTCGCGCTCGTCGACAAGCTGATGCGCGACATGGGGGGTATCGTTCAATATGCCCGGGAAGGATCGCCGGAGATGACCGTGCTTCGCCTGTTGCTGCCAAGGGCCGGGGCATGAGCCACGTCCTCGTCGTCGACGACGATGCAGCGATCCGCACCGTGGTGGGGCAGGCGCTCCGCCGCTGTGGCCATGACGTCACCAGCGTCGCCACGCTGGCGCAACTGGATCGTGCACTGGCCGGTGGCGCTCCCGACATACTGGTCACCGACGTCGTCCTGCCCGATGGCGACGGCATCGACCATATTCGCACCGTGGCCGAACGCTACCCTGCGCTGCCGATCATCGTGCTGTCCGCCCAGAACACGCTGACCACCGCGGTACGTGCCGCCGAAGTGGGTGCGTACGAATATCTGCCCAAGCCGTTCGACCTGGACGCGCTGACGCAGGCGGTGGCCGGCGCATTGGCGCGCGGCGGCGTCTTTGCCGATGACGGGCCGGGGGAGGAGGAGCAGGCGCTGCCCCTGATCGGGCGGTCCGCGGCGATGCAGACGGTGTACCGGGTGATCGCCCGCGTCGTCTCCAACGACCTGACCGTGCTGATTTCGGGCGAGTCCGGAACGGGCAAGGAACTGGTCGCGCGCGCGATCCACGATCTGGGTCCGCGTCGCGCCGCGCCCTTTGTCGCGATCAACATGGCGGCAATCCCGCGCGAATTGATCGAGGCGGAGCTGTTCGGGCATGAACGCGGCGCCTTTACCGGGGCGGCGCAGCGCAATGCCGGTCGATTCGAACAGGCGGCAGGCGGCACGCTGTTCCTGGACGAGATCGGCGACATGCCGATGGAGGCGCAGACCCGGCTGCTGCGCGTGCTGCAATCCGGCGAGTTCACCACGGTCGGCGGCGCGCGGACGATCCGCACCGATGTCCGCATCCTTGCCGCGACCAATCGGGAGCTGGCGCAACAGGTACAGTCCGGGCAGTTTCGCGAAGACCTGTTCTACCGCCTGAACGTCGTGCCCATCGCCCTGCCATCCTTGCGCGAGCGACGGCAGGACGTGCCGCTGCTTGCGCGTCACTTCCTCGATCTGGCCGCCGCGCAGGGCCTGCCGCGCCGGCGGATCGATGCCAGCGCGGTCGACCTGCTGGTCGCGCATGACTGGCCCGGCAATGTACGCGAACTGGAAAACCTCATGCGTCGCCTGGCGGTGCTCGCCCGCGACGAGGTGATCGACGCCGACGCCATTCGCGCGATGATCGGCCGTCCGCAGGCCAGCGCGGCCAGCGCCGTCGCCGACCCCGATCTCGCCGTCGCCATCCGCCAGCTGATCGATCGTATCGCGCGCGAGCGGCCCGAGGCGCTGGACGACGGTACGCTGTACGACCGCGTGATCGGCGAGGTGGAGCGCCCCCTGATCGAGGCGATGCTGGCACGGCATGGCCATAACCAGTTGCGCGCGGCACGGGCGATGGGGATCAACCGGAACACGCTGCGCAAGCGGCTCGATACGCTCGGCATCCCGGTGCGCGGAACGGATGGTACGGCGAGCGGCACGTAAACCTGCATTATGTGTCTTGCGTGCCACGGATGACGTTGTACGCTTGCAACGATGATCGCGCCTGCGACGCCTGTCGATGACGAAATGCTACCGCGCTCCCGCTTCTCGGTCACGCCCGTGGTCGAACTGCTGGTGGTTCTGGTCGCGATCGTGTTCGGCATCGTCACCTACCGCATTCTGGCGCAGCACCACGACTCGCGCGGGCTGATCTCGCCGCCGGTGATTGCCGGCCTGCTGGCGCTCAACCTGGCACCGGGTATCGCCCTGATGATGCTGATCGGCCGGCGGGTGGCGATGCGCCGCGCGGCCCGGTCGGCGGTGGGTGGCGGCGGGCGCCTGCACGTACGCCTGGTCGCGATCTTCTCGCTGACCGCCAGCGTGCCGATCGTGCTGACGGTTATCACGGCCTCGGTGATGTTTCAGTCCTCTGCCGAATTCTGGGTGTCCGACCGGGCGCGCAAGGCGTTCGGCGACGCGATGACGATCGTGCGCGAGTCGCAGCAGCAGATCATCACGCGGTGGATCAACGCGTCGTCAGCAATGGCCAAGGATATCGGCGCCGAGCTGCCGACGATCGAGCAGGATCGCGAGCGGTTCCACGATTATCTGAGCCGCCAGACCGTGTTTCGCGACCTGGAGGAAGCGGTGCTCTTCTCCTACGATCGCAAGAGCGGCTTTCGCTATTACGACTATTTCAACCAGCCTTCGGACGAGACGTTCCGCACGCTGGTGACCGAGGAGATGATCGCGCAGGCCCGGCGCAAGAACAGCCAGGAAGTCGGCATCAACGAGCAGCGGGTGTGGGTGGTGACCCCGGTCGTCGATCGCCCCGACATATTCCTGTATGTCGGAACGCATGTGAACGCCGCGTTCCTGAGCAACCAGCATTTCGCCGCCGAAGACGTGGTGAAGGATTATCAGGCGCTGCAGGGGCGGGCACGGTCCCTGCAACTGAAGTTCAATCTGGCGCTGTTCGCGGTCGCCTTGCTGATCGTCGGCATCGCCGTCTGGATCGCTTTGGCGGTGGCCGATCGACTGGTCCGGCCCGTCGGCGAACTAGTCGATGCGGCGCGCCGGGTCGCAGGGGGCGACATGAGCGCCCGCGTACCCGATCCGCGTACCCGCGACGAAGTCGGGACATTGGCCAACGCCTTCAACCAGATGACGAGCCAGCTGGAGCAGCAGAATACCGAACTCGTCACCGCCAATGCGCAACTGGACAACCGGCGCGCGCTGATCGAGGCGGTGATGGCGGGCGTGTCCGCCGGCATCGTCGCGACCGGCCGAGACCGGACGATCCGGATCGCGAACAGCTCGGCGGACGCGTTGCTCGGCGTCGATGGGGGCGGACTGATCGGGCGGCCGGTGGCGACGATCGCGCCCGAACTGGATGCCGCGATGGACGAGGGCCGCCGCGAGTCGATCGTCCAGATTTCACGTAAAGGCGAGATGCGCACGCTGGCGGTGCGCATCACGCGCACCGATGACGGCCCGATCCTGACCTTTGACGACATCACCCAGCAACTGCTCGATCAGCGGCGTGCGGCATGGTCCGACGTTGCCCGGCGGATCGCGCACGAGATCAAGAACCCGCTGACCCCGATCCAGCTTGCTGCCGAGCGTCTGCAACGGCGCTATGGCAAAACGGTCGAGCCCGACGACCAGACCTTTGGCCGCCTGACCGAGACGATCATCCGGCAGGTCGGCGACCTGCGGCGGATGGTGGATGAATTCTCGTCCTTCGCGCGCATGCCAAAGCCCGTCTTCCGCGAGGAGCCGCTGCTCGATACCGCGCGCCAGGCATTGTTCCTGCACGAGGTCGCCCATCCCGCGATCCGCTTCCAGTTGATCCACGAAGATCCCGCCCCGATGCTGGTCTGCGATCGTCGCCAGATCGGTCAGGCGTTGACCAACATCGTCAAGAACGCGGTGGAAGCCATTGAAGCAAAGCCGGAGTCTACCGGCGACAGCGTGACCATGACGCTTGCCGAAGATCCCGGCCGAACGGTCACGATCATCGTCGCCGACACCGGCATCGGCCTGCCCGCCGAGCGCGACCGCATCGTCGAGCCCTATATGACCACCCGTGCACGCGGCACCGGGCTCGGCCTCGCCATCGTCAACAAGATCATTGAGGAACATGCTGGAACGATGACCTTTTCGGACAATCCGGACGGCGGCACGATCGTCACCATGACCTTCGACGCGGGCGCCCTTGCCGCGCTCGACCAGGGGGGTACCGAACTCGAACCGGCGGGCGAAGGTCCGCTGACCGCTCTCACCCGCAGCCGGACCTGAACCATGGCCTTGGACATCCTCGTCGTCGACGACGAACTCGATATTCGCGAACTGGTCGCCGGTGTGCTGGAGGACGAGGGCTATGATGCCCGCGGCGCCGCCGACAGCGATTCCGCTCTTGAGGCGATCGCCGCGCGGCGCCCATCGCTCGTCCTGCTCGACGTCTGGTTACAGGGATCGCGGCTCGACGGACTGGAACTGCTTGACGAGATCAAGCGGCGGGACAGCTCCATTCCCGTGCTCGTGATTTCCGGCCACGGCAATATCGACACCGCGGTTGCCGCGATCCGTCGCGGCGCGGTCGATTTCATTGAAAAGCCGTTCGAGGCGGAGCGCCTGTTGCTGATGGTGGCGCGCGCGACGGAGACGGAGCGGCTGCGTCGCGAGGTCGCCTCGCTGCGCGCCAGTGCCGGCCGCGACACCGATCTGACCGGCAGCTCCAGCGCGATCAACGGCGTGCGCGCGACCCTGAAGCGGGTGGCTGCCACCGGAAGCCGGGTGCTGATCATGGGCCCCGCCGGGGTCGGCAAGGAGGTGGCCGCGCGCCTGCTCCACGGCTGGTCGAACCGCGTCCAGGCGCCCTTCGTCATCGTCAGCGCGGCGCGGATGACGCCCGAGCGGGTCGAGGACGAGCTGTTCGGGGTGGAGGAGGGCGGCGACCTCGTCCGCACCGGCCTTCTGGAACAGGCGCATGGCGGCACGCTGTTCCTCGACGAAATCGCCGACATGCCGATCACGACGCAGGCGCGGATCCTGCGCGTGCTGACCGACCAGAGCTTTACGCGGGTCGGGGGCACGCGGGTGGTGAAGGTCGATGTGCGCGTGGTATCCGCCACCGCCCGCGACCTGACGCACGAAATCGCCGAGGGGCGTTTCCGCGAGGATCTCTACTACCGGCTGAACGTCGTGCCGGTGACGCTGCCGTCCTTGTCGGAGCGGCGAGAGGATATCCCCGCGCTGGTCCACCATTTCATGGCGCATTATGCGGCCGAGCGCCGCGTACCGACGCCGGAAATCGCATCCGATGCGATGGTTGCGCTGCAATCCTATGACTGGCCCGGCAATGTCCGGCAGCTTCGCAACGTGGTGGAGCGGACGATCATTCTGGCGCCGGGCGACCGGATCGGGCGGATCGACCTCGATCTGCTGCCGGCCGAGGTGCTGGGCGGTGGCGGCGACATGGGCGCGGGCGGGGCGACCGCGATCATGGGATCGCCGCTGCGCGAGGCGCGGGAGAGTTTCGAGCGCGAATATCTGCGCGTCCAGATCCGCCGCTTCTCCGGCAATATCTCGCGCACCGCCAGCTTCATCGGCATGGAGCGCTCCGCCCTCCACAGGAAGTTGAAATTATTGGGGATCACCGACCAGCGCGACGAGTAATCCCGCGGCTGCACTGGACGAAGCCGGTGTCGATCCATAGATTGGCACCGGCACCCGATCCACGGGTGACGATCCCGACGCCGGGGAACGGCGCTCATGCGGGCACAGACCCGCCAAGAACAAAGGCTTGACCTACATGGCCGACAAGCAAGGGTCGTTGCAGGACCTGTTTCTGAATGCATTGCGCCGCTCGAAGGCGCCGGTGACCATGTTCCTCGTCAAGGGCGTGAAGCTTCAGGGCATCGTGACATGGTTCGACAATTTTTCGGTGCTGTTGCGCCGTGATGGCCAGTCGCAGCTGATCTACAAGCATGCCATTTCCACGATCATGCCGTCCGGTCCGCTGGATGTCGCCGCGATCGTCGACGGCATGGGCGATGGCCAGAAGAAACAGCCGCTGTTGCAGGAAATCTTCCTGAACGCGGTAAAGAAGTCGGAAGATCAGGTGACGATGTTCCTGATCAACGGCGTGATGCTCCAGGGCCAGATCGCAGGGTTCGACCTGTTCTGCATGCTGCTCCAGCGCGAAGGCATGGCGCAGCTCGTCTACAAGCATGCCGTATCCACCATCCAACCGGCGCGGCCCTTGAACCTCGCCGAAGAACAAGCGGGAACAAGCGAGGATTGAGCACCGGATTTGATCGGGATCGCGGGGAATTTTCCCGTGGGGCACGCACCATCGTGGTGCTGCCCGACCAGGGCGATGCCGTGCGCGACAATGACGCACGGCTGGACGAGACGGCCGGGCTCGCGCTTGCCATCGGCCTCGACGTGGTCGAGCGCATGGCCTTCCGGGTCCGCGCCGCAAAGCCCGCAACGCTGATCGGCAGCGGTCAGGTCGAGCAGATCGCGCAGGCGGTTCGCATGGAGGAGGCCGGGCTCGTCGTGTTCGACGCCAGCCTGACGCCCGTGCAGCAGCGCAATCTGGAAACCGCGCTCGAGGCCAAGGTAATCGACCGCACCGGCCTGATCCTGGAAATCTTCGGTGAGCGTGCGGCCACCGCCGAAGGACGGTTGCAGGTCGAACTGGCGCATCTGGATTATCAGGCGGGCCGGCTGGTGCGAAGCTGGACCCACCTTGAGCGTCAGCGCGGCGGCTTCGGCTTTCTCGGTGGCCCGGGTGAAACGCAGATCGAGGCCGACCGGCGCCTGATCCGCGATCGCATGGCCCGGCTTCGCAAGGAGTTGGAACAGGTCAGCCGCACCCGCGGCCTTCACCGTGATCGCCGTCAGCGTGCGCCGTGGCCGGTGATCGCGCTGGTCGGCTATACCAATGCCGGAAAGTCGACGCTGTTCAACCGGTTGACCGGCGCCGGCGTCATGGCGGAGGACCTGTTGTTCGCAACGCTGGATCCGACCCTGCGCCAGATCCAGCTACCGGGCATCGACAAGGCGATCCTGTCCGACACCGTGGGTTTCGTGTCCGACCTGCCGACCCAGCTCGTCGCGGCGTTCAAGGCGACGCTGGAAGAGGTGGTGTCGGCCGACATCCTGATCCATGTCCGTGACATCGCCCATCCCGATGCGGAGGCACAGCGCGACGATGTCGAGGCGGTGTTGAACGAGATCGGCGTCGATCCCGAAACGCCGCGCTTCGAGGCATGGAACAAGCTCGACCTGCTCGACGAGGATGCGCGCACCGAGGTGCTGGGCAAGGCGGAGCGGCTGGACCGCATCGTGGCGATTTCGGCGCAGACGGGCGAGGGCGTCGATACGCTGATCCAGACGGTGGCGGCGGCACTGACCGCGGGGCACCGGCGATATCAGATCACGCTCGACGCCGGCGACGGCGCGGGGGCGGCATGGCTGCATGCGCATGGCGAGGTGCTCGACCACCGGGTCGAGGGGATGCACGCCGATTACGACGTGCGCCTGTCCCCCGCCGATTATGATCGGTTCACCCGCCGCGACGCTTGACCGCCTGCCACAGCGCTTCCTTGCCCTCCAGATCCAGCGCGGCAAAGCTCTCCCCGGCTTCGCTCTCCATCGCGCGGAAGCGTCGTTCGAACTTGGCGTTGGCGCTGCGCAGCGCCGCTTCGGCATCGACGTTCAGGTGGCGTGCCCAATTCGTCACCGCGAACAGCAGGTCGCCGACTTCTTCCTCCAGCGTGTCGGGGGAGGCGTCGGCGATCTCCTGCAACTCCTCATCGATCTTCGCGCGCGGACCCTCCGCATCGGGCCAGTCGAAGCCGACGCGCGCCGCCCGCTTTTGCAGCTTTTCGGCGCGCATCAGGGCGGGGAGGCCCAGCGCGACGCCATCCAGCGTGCCCTGCGCCGCCTTGGCCTTGCGTTCCTCGGCCTTGATCTGTTCCCACAGGTGATGGCCACCCTCTGCGACATCGCCGAAGATGTGCGGGTGGCGCCGTTCCATCTTGTCGCTGATCGCGGCGACCACGTCGTCAAAGTCGAAGGCCCCGATATCCTTGGCGATTTGGGCATGGAACACCACCTGCAGCAACAGGTCGCCAAGCTCGTCCCTCAACTCGTCCATATCCCCGCGCACAATCGCATCGGCCACCTCATGCGCCTCCTCGATGGTGTACGGCGCGATGCTCGCAAACGTCTGCACCTTGTCCCACTCGCACCCCGCCTCTGGATCACGCAACCGAACCATGATCGAAAGGAGGCGCTGGATCGCTGACATGAATGGTCTCAAGTTCCTGGGTGAAGCGGTTGCGGTACAAGGGTATGGCGCCACAGATCAAGACGATCACGGTGTGGCGGCGCGAAGAGATGACGCTGGCCGTAATAGCGGTGGGAGGATCGTCAATCTATCTGGAAGTGCCGCTTGGTACCGACCGTTCGATCAGGTGTAGAGATCGTTCTAGGTGGTGTCTGCATTTGCGGGCTTCCAAAAGGGAGCTCTCATCCAAAGTTGGCGGAGGAACCGAGCCCTGAGCAGACGCACGCTGACGGACGGGCAATGGGACGAGATTGCGGGAATTTCCCGGGTCCAGATGGAACACGAGGACGCAGTAGTTTGGACAACCGGGTGTTCGTGGGCGCGGTCCTGTGGACCGCCGGCAACGCGGCGCTGGCGTGACCTGCTGGAGGTTTTCGGCGAGTGGACAGGAATCCTTGCTCGGCTTCGATGGTGGTCACATGCCGGTGTTTGGGAACGTCTTTTCCATAGTCTCGTCGATACGCCAGACTTCAGATACGTCCCGATCGACAGCACCATCGCGAAAGCTCGGTATGGGGTCGATCCCCGCGGGTGCGGCGGAGCCGTGGGCAAGTTCGACAAGTCCACCATGAACGGGGGGCGATCCCCGCGGGTGCGGGGGAGCCTGCACCGCCGCGCAACCGAACCGCTTCCAGATACGGCGATCCCCGCGGGTGCGGGGGAGCCTGCGAGACGATCGGCGAGAGGCATCCACCGAGGGTCGATCCCCGCGGGTGCGGGGGAGCCATGACCGGTGCGACTTGGGCGGCACCGCGTCAGGGTGGATCCCCGCGGGTGCGGGGGAGCCGGAAATTTCACGAACCCATGCAGCTGCGGCAGGGGTCGATCCCCGCGGGTGCGGGGGAGCCTGGCCCGCGTAACCGCGCCCGTCCACGAACAGGGGTCGATCCCGCGGGTGCGGGGGAGCCGGGGATTGACCGTTCTACGTCTCAGCCGAGCGGGGTCGATCCTCGCGGGTGCGGGGGAGCCGCACCGATGCCCTTGTCTGCGGCCTTGAGGAAGGGTCGATCCCCGCGGGTGCGGGGGAGCCCGAACGGTCGACTTCTGCCGGCGCCGACGGTGGGGTCGATCCCCGCGGGTGCGGGGGAGCCGTGGCGGGCCTCACCGCGGGTACCTCCCGCCGGGGTCGATCCCCGCGGGTGCGGGGGAGCCTCCTCGTTGGCCAGCGGGCCACGCGGATTGTAGGGTCGATCCCCGCGGGTGCGGGGGAGCCTTCCGGGGAGCCATAATTTAACGGAAAATTAGGGGTCGATCCCCGCGGGTGCGGGGGAGCCCGCGGCTTGGCGTTGTCCGGCTGCACGACCACGGGTCGATCCCCGCGGGTGCGGGGGAGCCACTTCCCCAACGCTTATTGCAACCGCAAATTGGGGTCGATCCCCGCGGGTGCGGGGGAGCCTTCACCGTGAACTCCAGCGACGGGAACACGGTGGGTCGATCCCCGCGGGTGCGGGGGAGCCATCGGGATCGCGCTTCAGCCGAACCCCGGTCAGGGTCGATCCCCGCGGGTGCGGGGGAGCCCGAGCGGCCGGAGGTGCTGCCGGCCTTGCGTCGGGTCGATCCCCGCGGGTGCGGGGGAGCCGCCAGACCCGACACTTCGTTCAGTGGACGCGCGGGTCGATCCCCGCGGGTGCGGGGGAGCCGTCAGGTTGGAAAAGCTGGCCGTGAGCGTCGTGGGTCGATCCCCGCGGGTGCGGGGGAGCCTTCTCGTCGAACCCGTCGCCGTCGATGATCTTGGGTCGATCCCCGCGGGTGCGGGGGAGCCGGCGCAGCATGGCGCGTTCTGGACGGCCGAGGGGGTCGATCCCCGCGGGTGCGGGGGAGCCGCAGACGAGTGGATGTTGACGAACGGCAGTGAGGGTCGATCCCCGCGGGTGCGGGGGAGCCGCGAGGCGGTGCGTCGCTGGTGCTACCGCACCGGGTCGATCCCCGCGGGTGCGGGGGAGCCCCCACCTTCAGCAGCTGGACCTGGCCCTTCTCGGGTCGATCCCCGCGGGTGCGGGGGAGCCGGTGATCGCCACCACGTCGTCAGCATCGGCCAGGGTCGATCCCCGCGGGTGCGGGGGAGCCTTTAACGGTCGCTTCGATGGCGCCCTTGACCGCGGTCGATCCCCGCGGGTGCGGGGGAGCCCGGCCATCCGCATCAGAGCCCGCCACGATCTGGGGTCGATCCCCGCGGGTGCGGGGGAGCCCGAACTGCTATGCCGAGATGCTTGCGGACACCGGGTCGATCCCCGCGGGTGCGGGGGAGCCACAACAAGCGGCTTTGCTGTTAGTGAATAACGGGGTCGATCCCCGCGGGTGCGGGGGAGCCGTTCCTACAAACAGCCGATACACCTTAGACGAGGGTCGATCCCCGCGGGTGCGGGGGAGCCGTAATTCTTGCCTGGGGGATCCTCGCCACAGAGGGTCGATCCCCGCGGGTGCGGGGGAGCCGTCCGAATACGAAATCGTTCTACCCGAATCCGAGGTCGATCCCCGCGGGTGCGGGGGAGCCGTCCGAATACGAAATCGTTCTACCCGAATCCGAGGTCGATCCCCGCGGGTGCGGGGGAGCCCAATACCTGGGCACGCATGTAGTCTAGGACGCGGGTCGATCCCCGCGGGTGCGGGAGAGCCACCGTCCGTCACGATGATCGCGAATATGCGCAGGGTCGATCCCCGCGGGTGCGGGGGAGCCTACGTCCCGTTGCTCGCTAGCTTGAACGATGCGGGTCGATCCCCGCGGGTGCGGGGGAGCCCGCAGGACTGCACCGCCCATTGCTGGCCATTGGGGTCGATCCCCGCGGGTGCGGGGGAGCCGCTGCCACCGTGCCCTGCACGATGCCCGGGTTGGGTCGATCCCCGCGGGTGCGGGGGAGCCCCCGCAGCCCATCTTGGTGCTGTCGCGCTTGAGGGTCGATCCCCGCGGGTGCGGGGGAGCCGATCGCACCGACGTCGACAGAGGGTACATCGTGGGTCGATCCCCGCGGGTGCGGGGGAGCCAACTCCCAAAAATCGGTCGCGGTGTCATCATAGGGTCGATCCCCGCGGGTGCGGGGGAGCCATCTTCCGCTGGCCCGACGGACTACCCGCCCAGGGTCGATCCCCGCGGGTGCGGGGGAGCCCTGCACGCCATGCATCAACTGACCGATATCGTGGGTCGATCCCCGCGGGTGCGGGGGAGCCCGTGGAAGCCAGCACTCGGTGCGCTTCTTCAAGGGTCGATCCCCGCGGGTGCGGGGGAGCCCACTGAAAGAACATGGTCAACTCGAACGGAGCGGGTCGATCCCCGCGGGTGCGGGGGAGCCAGCCTATGCCGTTCGTGCCCTATGAGGATTGGCGGTCGATCCCCGCGGGTGCGGGGGAGCCGCGGTGACGTGCGCCAGCCGGGGGCGGATTGCGGGTCGATCCCCGCGGGTGCGGGGGAGCCGTCGAACGCCGACTTGGGCGACGCGATGGACTGGGTCGATCCCCGCGGGTGCGGGGGAGCCATGGCGCAGTGGTGCCCGGCGTCCTGCAGGTAAGGTCGATCCCCGCGGGTGCGGGGGAGCCCAACGACGACCGGGTGACGATCAATGCGCAGGGGGTCGATCCCCGCGGGTGCGGGGGAGCCCGTCTTCCATGCTGAAGGTGCGGACAATCGGCGGGTCGATCCCCGCGGGTGCGGGGGAGCCACGTCCGTATCGCCAACATCGACGTAAACGCGGGGTCGATCCCCGCGGGTGCGGGGGAGCCGGCTGTTTCCCGGCGGCGTCGGTCTCAGTCATGGGTCGATCCCCGCGGGTGCGGGGGAGCCCACTAAAAGTCGGCGGTAAGCGAGTGTAATTGGGGTCGATCCCCGCGGGTGCGGGGGAGCCTCTGCCGGTCAGATCGCTGATATCGTTCACAATGTCAAAGAAACCCCGCTCAGCCCTCCCCTACAACCACTCCGCGTGAGGGTAGCGCCCGGCGTACCAGCAGGATGCCGTCATGCGCCACGACGTCCTTCGGCGGCTCGCCCAGCGTTGCCAGGCCGAGCCCGCCTGCCGCACTCGCTTCAGCCCAGCACATCACGATGCTGCCGCGGCGCAGGCGACCGTGCCATTCCTCCACCACGGTCCAGATGCGCCCGCGCACGCCCGCGCTCATCCGCGGTTGCGCGTAGACGCCGGGCGCCAGTTCGAGCATCGCCGAGCCCAGGAAGCCACGATAGCGATCCTCCACGTCGCGGGTGATGATCACGGTCAGCGGCATCACCCCGCCTCCCGGTCCAGCGTCACCGCCGCGCCGTCGCCGGCGCCCGGTGGTGCAGCCTCGGCCGGCACGCCGCCTGGCATCAGCAGCGTCTTGATCCGGTCGATCATGCCGGGGATCAGCGCGCGCTGGCGAAAGAGCAGCGCGGCGCGCTTGCGCACCAGCCGCTCGATCGGTGCGGCCCCGCGGGCGCGCGCCTCCCGCACCGCGCCGAACGCGATGTCGAGCAGCACGTCGTGCCGGTACAGGTCGGCGATATCCAGCACGAAGCTCTGCCCGGAATCCTCGTGCACGAAGCCCAGTTGCGGGATCGCCCCGGTCGCCGCGACCGCCACCGCCGCCGCCGCGGTCATCGCCGATCCGGCATGGTTGATCGCCTGGTTCGCCAGATCGCCCGCTTCCGGGTTCTCCCGGTCGTAGCGGCGACCGTGCCAGGGAATGCCGTGACGCTCGGCGGCGAGAACATAGGCGCGCTTGATGCGCGCACCTTCCTGACCGCGCAGCACCGTGATGTCGCGCGTCCGCACGATCTCGCCGAACCGCATCGCATACATGGCACGCGCGGTTTCCATGCGCAGCTTCGGATCGGCCCAGCGGCGGACCTGCGCGCGGGCCAGCGCCGAACTGTCGGGCATCAGCGGCGGCGCGGTGTAGAAGCGTACCGCCCCGTCCCCGATCGCCGCCAGCGCACAGCCATGCCGCGCCAGCAGCCGCAGCGCATCATGCGACACGCTGGAGCCCGGTCCCAGCAACACGATCGAAATGGCATGATAGGGGATCTGGTAATCCCCCGCGACCAGATCGCCGCCGCCCGCGGTTACGAAGCGCAGGCAGCCATTCTCCACCTCCAGCCGCCCGCGGTCCAGCCATACCAGCCCCTGGCGGTCGGCATGCGGGATGCGCGCCCGCTCCAGACCCAGGCGGCCGGACAGCATCTAGCCCGCCCGGCCCGGCGCCGAGAGGAGCAGCATGCCATAGCCGAACGCCGCATGCCGCCCGATGCCGCGGGCCAGCATCTGCGCAAAGGCATGGCGATCGACGACGGTCAGCGTGCCCGCCATCACCGCATCCGGCCCCTCCACCGCGCGGGTACGTGCACCGCCGGGGCGGTGCGTGCTGCGCCGGGCGCGCGACCGACGGAACTGGCGCAGCCCGGCCATGTCGAGCGTCGCCACGCCCTCCAGCCGGCGCGCCAGCCAGTCGAGATACACCGCCTCGCGGTCGACCTCGCGGGCATCGCCGCCGGCGGCGACGACGCGCTCGCCCGCCGCGACATACGCGTCGATCTCGCCGGCACTGCGCTGCCAGGCGCCTGCGCGTTCGGAGCGTGCCGCGCGGATGCTCTTGCCGAAGCGGACCACGGGCCGCACCCGCACCTCGAAGCCATAGCGCGCACCCTCGCGCCACGCCTCCGGCATGGCCTGCGCCTGCCACGACCCGTCGAACACGCGGGCGAGCAGATCGTCGGCGACGGGCAGCGCACCGGCGTCGTCCAGCGCCGGGCGGTCGGCGGTGTAGCCCAGCAGATGCGGCCCCGATCGATGATCCGGCAGAAAGCGGAACGGTTGCGGCCCGGCCGTACCGAAGCGGTCGCGCAGCGCCCGGTGCAGGGCATAGCCGCCATCATCGTCGTCGATGCCATGCGCCGCGGCAAAGCTGGCGAGCGCATGCAGGTCGAGCGGCATGCGAACGAGGTGCAGCGTCACGCCGTCGCCTCCGGCCAGTGCAGCCGCCCCTGCATCACCCGGCGCAGGCCGGCATGGACGCCGGACGGCCAATGCCGCTCGTCGGCCAATTCCTCTTCCTGCGCCCCCGAAACCAGCGCCGCGTCGGGCGCTTCCCCGACCGGCCACTGCGCGCGCAGGGTATGGCGGCGGGGTGGGGGGGCATCCAGCATCGCCAGCCCGGCCACCAGCGCCGCCGGGATCGTCTCCGCCTCGGCGATCCGCAACACAGCGGCCGCGACGGCACGAACGGCTTGCGCCCGATGAACAACGGCCGCTCGGGCCGCATCAGCGCCGCGGCCAGCGTATCCAGGTCCGGCGCCACCTCCGCCGGATTCAGCCGGAAGGCGATCAGCACCCGCGCATCCGCATCCATGTCGCGGTAGCGGATATGCGGCGACCGGTACGTCTCCGCGCCGCCCGCACGCCCCTCCACCCGGCCGCGCGTCGTCCAGCCGCGATCGTTCGCACCCAGTTGCGCGGTCTGGAACTCGCGCTGGCGCTGCCCCTCGCCGACACGCGCCGACCCCATCACGATTCGCGCCTGGAGTGCGGCATGCACGTCCGCGTCATGACGCTCCCAGCCCAGCGCATTGGCGAGCAGCCCGGCCAGCATCGACTTGGCCGGGAAATCCCGCACCACGCCGTAGGCATCGACCAGATCGCCCCCGAAGCTCATCAACGGCGCGTCGAGATCGAGGAGGAGATGCCGCATCAGATCGCCGCATCACGGACGAGCCCGCCGGCCCAGGCCGCCAGTTCGCGCAGCGATCCGCCGGCAACACCATCCAGCACGAGATCGGGCAGGGCGGCATGACGCCGTGCCTCGCCGGTCTCGTACATGTCGTCCAGTGCACCCAGATGCGCCAGCAGGGCCGTGGCAGTACGATTGCCGAGCGAGCCGTTGGAGGTGCGGCTGTCGACCGCCACCGCATCGCGAAACGCATTGGCCAGCGTGCGCGGCTGGCGGTCGCCGGCCTCGACGAGCACCAGTTCGGCCCGGCTGTACGGCGCGGTCGACCCCTTCTTGGCGCCGGGCGACACCTCGGCGACCAGATGCACCAGATGTTCCACCACCTGCGCGGCCAGCGCCCGGTCGTGATCGCCCGCCCAGTCGCCGCGCGCACATCCGGTCAGGTTCGACACTAGCAGCGGCACATCCACCACGACATAGCCGTAATAGAGCCCCGAGGTCAGCTCGGTGTCGAACACGCCGGCCGCACCGGCATCGTCGCCCTGGTCGCGCCGGCTGAGATCGTCCACCACGGTGAAATAATCCAGCTCCGCCTGTTCCGGATGAACGGTAAACGCATGCGCGACATGGATCGCCGCGTCGCGATTGGCGCGCGTGTCGCTCGTCACCATCCGCCCGAACAGCGCCGCCTCCAGCGAAGCGGCCAGCACATTCTGGTCGCGCAACTGGTTCAGATTGGCCTTCTCCTCCTTGATCCACGCCTCGGCCGCGCTCTTCGCCGCGGCGGCGTCGGGGTTCTCCGACAGGATGCGCTCCGCCTGTTCGCGCATCCATGCCAGTTCGGGCCGGCCGAACAGCAGCGCCTGGCGCTGCTGCGGGTCCTTGGCATTCTTGCCGTAGAATTTGGTCAGAAAGGCGAGCTCGACCGCATCCACCGCCTTGTCATCGAAGCGGGTGCGCAACGGCCCCGTCACCTCGCGCTCGATCGCCCGCTTGGTGCGCACGCCCTCCACCCCATGGCGCCGGGCGAGTTCGTGCAGCGCATGCCGGTCGTCCGCCATTCGCCAATGCCGCTTCAGGCACTGCGAGGAAATGCGGGTGCGCGTGGCGGTCCCGAACGGCAGGCGCTTGGCCAGCCCCGCATCGTCGCGATTGAGCAGCGCGCCTGGCCATGCCGCGAGGAAGTGGATCTGGATGAACTTCGGCAGCATCTCGGTTTCGGTCGTCTCAGGCGTCACTCGAAGTCCCCTCCTCGGACCGCGCGGCGGCGGCATAATAATCCTGTGCGATGCGGATGCGCGCGGCCTCCGCCTTGGCGGCATCGCTGCCGACCAGATGATAGAGCGTCCAAAGGTTGATCGGATGCTTGCCCTTTTGCGCCAGCACGCGGGCCACCCGCCGCACCTGATCGTCCAGCGCCTCGCCGCGCACCGCCAGCAGGCGCAGCAGCCGGTTCTCGGAATAATCCGCCTCGCGCAGCGCGGATCCCAGCCGCCGACCCTCCGCATGCGCCTGCGTCGCGCCGGTGCCGGAGAGAATGGCGGCAACATGGGTCACCAGCCGCCACCGGTCGAAGCCGGTGCCTTGCGCCTGTTGCGGCACCTTGGCCCGCGTCAGCAGCTTTATCACCGTCCCGTCGGCGGCGTGCGAGCGGGTCAGGTCCATCCGCCGCAATCCCGCCCGGTCGCCCGTCGACAGGAAGCGGATCTGCCCGGCGATCGACTGCATCCAGTCGGGCTCCTTCTTGGCGGATGCCTCTGCCGGTGCAGCGGCTGCGTCACTCGCCATGTTCGGCCTCCTTCATCCACTTGCCCATTTGCCCGTCCAGCACGGCGCGACCCCGCGCCTTGGCCCGCACCCGGCGCATCTCGGTGCGCGGCGCCGCGGCGGCGGCGATCTCGAACACCTCGCCCGCCATCGCGCGCAGGCGCCCGCGCCATTTCAGCCGGTGATTGCCGTCGTCGCTGGCCGCTTCCGACCAGAAATCCGCGTCGAAGAAATCATGGTCGACCATCCGGTTGAACTGGTCGAGCCAGCGCTCCGTCTTCTTCTTGGCGGCATCGTCGTCCAGCCGCGCCTGTTCGGGCCCACCCTGTACCAGGGAGATCAGCGCCCGGCGCAGCCGCCGCCCGGCCTCGCCCGCCTCGTCGGCACGCTTGCCCGCGACATGACCGATCCGGTCGAGCGGCGCCTGTTCCCAGGCGTCGATATCCTCCATCCGGCTGGTTCGCACCGCGCGGCGATGCAGTCCCTCGGTCTTGCCCTGACCACGCACCAGCGCGGCCGCGACGATCGACAGGTCGGTGCGATCGTCACCGTCATGCGGCGCGGCAAGCAAGGGCAGGGCGATCCTGCCCGTATCCAGCAGTTGCGCCATCTGGCGATAGCCGAAGCCCGCTCCCGTCGGGGTATGGCTGGACGATCCATCCGCCTTCATCGGCGCCCAGGGATCGCCGGTCTTGCCCTTCAACTCGGCCGCCGCGACCCGTGCGCATTTCGACCCCGCCGCCAGCGCCTCGATGCCGCCAGCTTCGCGACGGTGCAGCCGAACTCGCCGACACACCTCGACGTAAAGTTCGTCCAGATCACCGAACGCCAGCGACACGGTGCCGTCCCATGGCACGGTCCACAACAGCGGAATGCCGCCGCGCCGATCCGGCCGCGCCCGCGCATCCGCCACCAGTCTCTGCACATCGCGCCGGAACGCCGCCGCCGCACCGCCCGTGCCCGGCCGCACGCCCAGGCTCATCCGGCTGGCAAAGCCACCGTTCATCCGCGACACGCCGTAATTGCCGGCGCCCAGAAACCCCTCGGTCGTCTGCAAGGTGACGAGTGCGAACAGCCATTCCTCCTCGCTCGCCCCCGCCATGCGCGATTGCTTCAGGTCATGGTTCTTGGCGGTGACCAGCATGTCGAGCGCATCGGGCGTCGCCAGCCGGCTCTTGTAATCCGCGCGGTTGCCGCCCGCGACGACCGGCGGCTGCAGCAGTGCCGGCTTGGACCAGTCCTCCACCACCAGCGTCCAGGCCTCGCCGTCGGGAAAGTCCGGCGTCAACGCGATCAACAGATCGCGCCAGGCATCCTCGCTCTCGGGCAGCGCATCGATCCCCGCCCGGATCAGCGCGAGTGCGGCCACCTGCACGGTAAAGGCATGCCAGGGCTCACGCTGATGCGGGCGCAGGGCAGGGAAGCTCCAGGCTTCACCACGCGACAATGCAGCAAATACACTGAACAGTGATCCGCAAGACGCTGCGTCATCCCCATCACGCCACGCGATCATAATATCTCCCTCCCTTCATAAAAGGAGAAGCCGATCAGGGTGTCAACCACATCTTGCGCTACGCGATGCAGAAATATCGCCGAACTCTTTAACGCTGCCTTCATCGATACGGAAACCTTCATCTGCATGCCCCGCACCATCCATGGCGAAGTTGCCGATCATGGAGATGAAAGGCGAGCGCACCCACTCATGCCCGCCCGGTCGAGCGAGGAAGTATCGATCCCGCTACCCCCCGAACAACGCCGCCCGCTCCGTCAGCACCGTCGGCGCGGTCAGCGCCCGGTCCAGATACAGGTTGCGCGCCTCGCAACTCGTCTCGGCCACCAGCAGGCAGCTATGGCAGGCCGCGCCGCTCAGCGCGCGTTCGTCGCCATGGGCGTCCGGATCATGCTCGGCGCAGATCGGGTCGCCGCTGCACAGGGCCAGCCGGTCCAGCGCCCGCTCGGCGATCGCACCCAGCCGGGGCAGCACCGCGGTCAGCCCGCCCAGCGTGCCCTGCGCCCCCGTCGTCGCGGTGTAGAGCAGCAGCCCGAACCGCTCCCCCTCGTCATCGACGATCGCGTACAGCCGCTCCTTCAGCGCGGTCGCCGGATATCCGCAATCCAGCGCGATCTCGTTCATCAGCGCGTGGGAAAAGCCGTGCATCGCGTAATAGGCGAGGGTGGGAAAGCGCAGCTTGTCGCCGTAAGCCTGGTTTGCCCGCCACCGGTCATGTCCGCGCAGCAGCATGTCGCCGCGGGCCGCCACCGCCGGCCGCGCCAGCCAGGCCCGGATGGCGTGCGGGTCGAAGCGAAGGAAGATGCCTTCGCCCAGTTGCTCCACGGCGGGCAGCCATTCCAGCTCCGTCGCCAGCGCGGCGCCCTCCACCGCCAGGTACAGTTCCTCCAGATCGCCATCGATCGCGGTCGGCGCCGCCTCGAACCGGGTAAAGCCGTACAGGCACGCCACCTCGCGCAGCCGGTGCACCGCCACCGCCGATGCGATCGGCGCCAGCCGTGGCCGCTCCCCGTCCCACTGATCGCGGGTCAGCGTGCGCGCGTGCAGCCGGGCATCGGGCGTGTCCGAGCCGATTTCGCCCGCGCCGCTGGCCAGCAGGTCGAACTCCGCCACCTTGGGCGCCTTTTCCAGATTCTGGTGTCCCCGCGCGCGCAGTTGCGCGACGCGCGCGACGATCTCCGCATCGCTCCATCCCGCCAGCGCGGCGCGCAAGGCCGGGTTGGCGCGCCGCGCCATCGCCAGTTCGGCCGGCATCGTCACCCAGTCGATCGCATCCATATGTGCCTCGACCAGCCGGGTCAGTTCGTCCTCCGCGGCGGGCAGCGAGATGACGGTCAGCACCTGCGGGAAATAGGCGTTGGTCGCGGTCCGCGTCAGGAAGCGGAGATGTTCGTCGCATTCCCCCGGCTCGTCCGTGCGCAGCCAGGGGCGCCGCCCGCGGCACTTGCCGAAACGTCCGTCCGCCTGCGCATCGCGCAGCGACAGCGCCGCACCGCATCCGCACACGATCCGCGTCGAGGCGGGATCGCCCGAGGTGCCGCGCTCTTCCAGCCAAAGCGGCTGGACGCAGCGTTCGCCGGGCATCCCGACATGCACGGCATAGCTCCAATCGATGTCCTGCAAATGCCCTTTCCGGCATCCCGCGACGAAGCGGATCGGGGTCACCCCCACGCGCCGCCCGTCATCGTCGATCAGGTCGGCCCGCCCGCGCGGGTTCAGGTCGCGCCAGCGCACCAGCCGCCGGCGGTGCACGTCGCCCGCCTCCTCCGCATCGCGCGCGACGAACCACGCCGGAAAGATCCGCGCCTCCACGCCCGGCGGCTCGCCCGCACCGGGGCGTCCCTCGTCATCGACCGGCGGCGTGCGCAAACTCAGCCGCACGCCCTCGGCCAGTCGCCCGTTGGCGCGCAGCAGCGCCTCCAGCACCGCCACCGCCCGCGGCTCGTGCACGGCGCGCCAGCTTCCCCGCTCGCGCATGTGCCACAGGTCCAGCCCGCCGACGATGACCGAGCGGGTGGGCAGGTCCACCATCGCGCCGGGCCCGAAGCCGAGCACCAGTTGCGATTGCCGCAGCGTCACGCGCTTGGCGCTCATGCCATATCTCCTGCACCCGATACCCGCTCGCCATCCGGCCCGCGCGGCCGGATCAGCACGCCGGGCTCCACGTCGCGCATGCTCCACCCCGCCTGAAAGCGCCGGTGTGCCGGCTCCAGATTGTCCAGCACCGGGTCGAGCGGCGGGTGGAGCAGCCGCTGCGGCCGATCCTCGTAGCTGAAGCGCCCGCCCGCCGCGGTCTGCGCCGCCGCCACCGCCGCCCAGTCATCCAGCAACCCCTCGATCGCCGCCGCCAGCCGGTCCTTGCCCCCCGCAATGTCGTCGGGCGCCCGGTCCACCAGATGCCGCACCACCGCCGCCCGCGTATCGGCTGCGTTGGCCAGCGCATCGACGGCGCCCGACGGTGTCAGCGCGGGGTCGAGATGCCGCGCGATCGCCACCACCACCGCCGCCAGCGACCGGTCGAGCGCCCGCGCGGACCACGGCGTCACGCTCGTCGCCTCCACCGCGCGGTAGAAGGTATCGTGGAAATGGCCGAACTGCTCGAAATGCATCCGGTCGCGCGGCCGGTGGACGTTCAGCACCACGACCACCAGACCGGGCCGCGCCGGATTGCGCCCGACCCGGCTCGTCGCCTGGATATATTCCGCCGCCGTCTTGGGCTGCCCCTGCACCAGCATCAGCCCCAGCCGGTCGATATCGAGCCCGACCGAGATCATGTTGGTGGCAAGGGCAACGTCCACGGGCTCCGCCCGGCCTGCGGCGAAGCCGTCCGACGGCGGCCGCTCCCCGTCACCGCCGAACCCCGCCTCCAGCCGCCGCTTGGCCGCCGCCACCTGATCGGTCGACACACGCGAGGTCAGCTCCACCGGCTCGCCGAGCAGCCGGTCCCCGAACGGCCGGTCGGCCGGCTCCAGCCGCCGCCGCTGCGCGCCGTAATGCGCCGCGCGCGCCGCCACCTCGTCCTCCACGATCCGCCGCGCCCCGCCTAGTTCGCGCAAGGCGTTGAAATAACAAAGGGCGGTCAGATAGGCATCCGCCTCACCGCCATCGTCCGCCAGCCCCTGCGCCCCGCCGAGCAGCGTGACCAGCGCCTGCAGGAACACCAGCTTGGGCCCGCGCCCGGCCGCGGCGATTCCGACATACCAGCGCGCGGGATCGTCCGCGCTCTCGCCCCGCGTCACCGCAAAGAAGCTGTCGCGCCGGTCGAGCCCAGGCGGCGGAAAGATATGCGTGTCCCCCCGGTCGAACAGCGCGGCGATCTGGTCGCGCGCGCGCCGGACCGTCGCGGTGGAGGCGACGATCTTGGGCCGTACCCGCACGCCCTCCACCATCCGCGTCGCCAGCCGGTCAATCGCCGCCTCGTACAGCCCCGCCACCGTGCCCAGCGGGCCGGAGATCAGGTGCAATTCGTCCTGGATCACCAGGTCGGGCGGGTCCAGCCGGTGCCCGCCGTCCAGCGCCCGGCCGCATCCCGGCTCCGCCGCCCCGAAGAAGCCGCTATCGTCCGCCCGGTCGACATGGCCGAAGAACGCACCCGCCTGACCGCTCCACGGCAGCGCCGCGAACTTGTCCACCGTGGCGATCAGGAAGGCGGGCAGGCGGCGATAGATCGCCTCGTCCACGCTCACCACCGGCAGCGCACGGTCGCCGGTGAACGGGCATGCCATGTTCACGCAGCGCAGCTCCAGATTGGTCGGCGCGTCGGCGCTCGGCACGCAGCGAAAGCTTTGCGGGGTAAAGGCGGTGCCGCACCATGGGCACGCCTTGATCGGTGCCGGCGCGCGCGCATCGCGCCCGCTGCTATAGGCGCGCACCCGCTTCACCGCAGTGCCCTCGCTCTTGTCGCCCTTGCGGCCCAGCCGGTTGGGACTGGCGTCGGAGCCGACCCACAGGCCGATCTCGATCGGCCAGTCGCCCAGCATCCGCCGGCCATCGCCGTCGCGGTAATCCGGCCCCTCGCGCAGCAACTCCAGCGCACAGACCAGCCCGGCCGCACGCCCCAGCTGGTCCAGCGTCAGCAGGCGGAGCGTATAGCGCATGATCACCGCCACGCCCGCGCCCAGCACGCCGCTCGCCCCCAGCCGCCGCAGCGCGATGGTAAAGGCGGCCAGTCCCAGATAGGCCTCGGTCTTGCCGCCGCCGGTGGGAAAGAACAACAGGTCGGCGGCGTCGCGATCCGGATGCCGCCGGTCCGCCATGCCCGCCAGATTGAGCAGGATGAAGGCCAGCTGGAACGGCCGCCACGCGGGCGCGCCGTCCCCCGGCCGCCGCGCTCGCGCCGCGTCCGCCACTGCACGATTGGCGATGGCAAAGGCGGTCCGCGCCCGTGCATCCCCGGCCAGCAGGGCGATGCCCGCCGCGATCCGCCCGCGCGCCACATCCTGCGCCGCGATCAACGTTTCGGCGGTCCGAAGCCGCTGCGCCGCGCCCGCAATATCGGGGGCATCCATCGCCCCACGCTGCGCCACCGACCAGTCGCCATAGGCCGCCGCCAGCGGCGCCAGTGCCGCGCGCAACGCCGCCCCGTCACCCGCTGCCAGTTCCGCCAACCGGTCCATGCCGAAGGTCACCCCCGGCACTGCCGCCGCCACCGTCCGCTCCACCGCCGCGCGCGGCATGTGCGTGGTGTGCACCCGCCGCACCCGCCCGTCGGCGTCCACGAGATGTCCGGCGGCGCACCCCAGGCCCGCCGCATAGGCCGCCGCATCCCGGTAATGCAGGTCCGCCAGCTGATCGTCCCAGTCATCGCGCGCGATCCGCGACAGGTCGGCCTGCGCGACGAAACCCGCGTCGCACGCCAGCGCCAGCCGCACCTGATAGGCATAGGCCAGATCGCGGTAGCGCGACGGCGGCTCCAGCCGCTTGTTGACCAGAAACACGGTCACCACCTGCACCGCGCGCGTCTCGCCGGTCGCCAGTCGCAGGCGGAAGGGGCGGGCACGCACCGCAAGCTCCAGCCCGCCGCCGGGCCGCGCCGTCGCCGCGGAGCCGGGCAGGGCGCGCCGCACCATGCCTGCGCCTTCGCCCGGCAGCGGCAGCGTGATGGTGCAATCGCGCGGCACCCGCCGCCACGTGATCGCCGTCCCGCGAAGCTCGCCGCCGCTTTCCAGCATCTCGGGCGGCAGCGGCGGCTCGGGCACGTAATCGCCCCATGTCACGCACACCTCCAATGCGCCGACGCCGGGATCGACCATGGTCGACAGCCCGATCGCGCTCGGCAGGAAACGGCGGCGGGCAGGGGGCGCATCGGGCTCGTCATGATCGCCCGCCGCGCCGCCGGCGCTGAACCCGTCCAGTTCGGGCAGGAAGCTGTCGATCTCCTCCAGTTCGGCATCCGCCGGCATGTCGGGCTCGGCCGCCAGTTCGCCCGATGGCGCGATGAAGCCCGACAGGTACCAGCGCGACGGGCTTTCCCCCGCCGGCAACCGTTCCTCGGCCAGATCGCCATCCGCCGCCTCGCTCGGCCCGATCAGGTTACGGCGCAGGCGTTCCACCAGCCCGGCGCGCACGCCTGCCGCGCTCACAGCATCCGCTCCATCGTCGCCCGTTCCTCGTTCAATGTCAGCAGCCGCGCCAGCACCGCATCGCGAAACGGCGCCGGCCAGAACAACCGTCCCTGATAGCGGTGATCGTCCTCGCTATCGGCATCCAGAAAGACAGGCGCGGCCTCCGCCGCCAGATCGTCCCAGCCGTAGGCAGCCAGCACCGCGCGATCCATGGCGTGGTGCAGCGCGCGCAAGCCCTCGATATCCGCGCCCGTATCGGCCTTGCGGTGGAAGCGGTTATAGGTCGGCGTCATCCCCTGACCGGTCGCGACCATCAGCGCGGCGCGGGTGTCGTGATAGGCTTGCCCGGCGGCTTCCAGTGCCGGCGCCTCATCATGGTCGGGGGGCAGGGGGAAGGTTTCGAAGCAATCGGTCGGCGTGTAGCGGAGGTCATCCTTCATCGAGGATGAGAAGAACCGCGTCCAAACCTCATGCACCCGCGATTGCAGTGTCGCGAACGTACCGAGATCGGAGAAGGCGAAGACCGCAAGCGTGTTTGCAAAGCATGTCGCCGACGACACCCGCGCAAACGCGACATGCGGCGTCGCGCCGCAACCATGGACCAAAACGTGATCCATCTGCCGTGTCACCGCGGCAATCGCCTTGCGGTCCGCGGCGAACTGCCACCACCGCGCGGCAACATCCCGGTTCCACGCATTCGTCGGGGGCAGTGCTTGTCTCTCTGGCCGCACCTTGGCCTCGGCAATGGCGATCAGATAGGGATAATGGTCGCGCGCATCCTGTTCCGACAGGTGGCTCAGGTTCATCACGAAACGGTGATGTTCATGCCGTGGCGAATTGTTGACTTCTTGCCCGCCGATATAAGGCTTGATGACCGCTGCATGGTCCGGCTTTTCGGCCAGGATCTGGCGCATCTCCACGAGCGATGACGTCTTGCCGCCATCGGCATTGGCATCGTCAAAGGTAAAGCCCGCACCAAGCAGAATAGATCCCTGAAACGCCTTGCCCGCATTCGCCCGCAACACTGCCGGCGACCCATCCAGATCGCCCTCCATCAGATAGGCCGAGATTCGCCGCACCGGCCGCCCGTCCAGCACCGCTCCGGTATCCTCGGCGACGGCGCCCCTGCGCACGAACACCTGCGCCACCACCACCGCCGCATCGCCTTCCCACTGATGCCGGCTGACCGCGCGATAGATCACGCCGCCCTCGTCCAATATCCGCCGCAGTCCCGTGTCGCGCGTGTCGCCCTGCCGGATGGTATTGGTCGCGATCAGCCCGAAGGCACCGCCGCGGCGCAACAGCCCGAACGCCCGGCGGAAGAAATGCGCCGCCAGATCGGCATTGCCATGCGCATGGGGGTGCAGCGTCTTCAGCCAGTCCGGATAGGCGGCGGCATGGCCCGCCGCGATCGTGTTCTTGCCGGCAAAGGGCGGGTTGCCGACGATCGCGTCGAAACCGGGATTGGGGCGCGTGAACACGTCCTCGAACTCCAGCTCCCAATGGAAACTGGTGATGCCGACCGGCGAGGCGTGCAGGCGTTCGCGCAAGGCTTCCAGCCGCGCCCAGCTTTGCGTGCTCGGGGCCAGAACCAGTTGCTGCACCTCCGCCAGCCGCGCCTCGCGGTCGCGCACGCCGCTGCCCTCGAAAAAGGACAGCAGAACGGCGTCCGCCACCAGATGCGCGCGGGTGAGCGCGGTCATCGCCGCGCGGTGGCGTCCCTCCTGCACCGCATAGGGCGCGATCTCGGCCTCGCTGCGCATCAGGCGGCGCAGGTCGGCGGCGGCGTTGATGCCGTCGCGCACGATCGCCTCGACGAAGCTGTGCTGCCCGGACACCTTGCCCCATGTCACCGCGACGATCTTGGGATTGGGCAGGCCGACCAGGCTGTCGCCACAGCGCAGCACATTGTCCAGAAAGGTGAACTCGTGCGCGCTCGCCAGCGTCTCCAGCCACAGCGACAGCTTGGCCAGGTCGATCGCCAGCGGATTGCGATCCACGCCGCGCAGGCAATGCTGCGCCACCAGCCGCTTGGCGTGCAGCAACTCGTCCTCGTCCGGCGGGATGGTCGGTCGCTGCGCCGGCCAGCGCGCCCATGCCGCCACCAGCCGCTCGCCCAGTTGCCGGCACGCCTCGACCAGAAACGCGCCCGATCCCGCGGCGGGGTCGCACACCTTCAGGTCCAGCACCTCCGCCGGCCCCGCATCCGCCCCGATCCGGGCGAAGGCGGGGGCCAGCGCATGCGCCACGATCGGCTTGGTCAGCGCCTTTGGCGTGTAATGGCTTCCCGTGCGCCGCCGCTCGTCGGTCGGTTGCAGGATCGGCGTGCCGGCGGCGACCGCGCTTCCCCGCGGGCATGCGCGCGCATCGACCACCGGTGCCAGGGCCGCGGCCAGCGCGCCCGCATCCTCCGCGCGGGCCAGCGCCCGCGACACCGCCGCCGGAAACGCGCCGCGCCCGGTCCATGCTTTCAACAGCTTCTCGCGCTCACCCGGCTTCGCGCCGGCCAGCGCATCCAGGTCCACCCACACCGGCACCCGGTTGCCCTTGCCCGCCCGGATCGCCAGCATCGGCCCCGCCGCGCGCTCCACGGTGAAGCCCATCACCGTCTCGTACACCGACCCGATCTGCTCGACGCTGAGCGACCGGTACGCCACCCGCTCACCCCCCAGCATCAGCAGCCCGTCCAGCACGCGCAGGATGCATCCGTCCCCCACCGGCAACACCCGGTCCGCATCCCCCGGCGCGTCGCGCCCCAGCAGGAAGGGAAACGCCGCCTCGCTGAACAGCTTGCCCCCGCGCGGCTGCATGAAGCCCGATGGATGCCCCCGGCTGACCAGCCGGAACAGCGCCAGCAGCCGCCCCCAGGCCCCGCGCCGCTCGTCCATCGTATCGGGGTAGAGCGCCGCGTCGTCGCGCAGCCGCATGTGCAGCCCGCCCAGCGCATAGCCCTGTTCGTAGAGCAGCTTGGCCGCGCCACCCCCTGCCGAGGGCATCAGCCCGCGATCCTCGGCATACAGGATGAAGATCAGGCGCAGCAGCACGGTCAGCACCGCCTCGTACAGATGCTGCGGATCGCTCGCCGCCAGCGCGCGCACCCGTGCCGGATCGGCCGCGTCCAGCCCGCGTAGCATCTCGTGCAAGCTCGCCAGCACCTGTCCGGCCAGCCGCGACGACACATCCGCCTGTGCCGCGCGGCTTTCGGCGAGCAGGGCGGGCAGGCGGTGCGACGGCGGCCCGGTGAACAGCGCATGCGCGTCGAGCAGCAGCTTCAGCCCCGCCAGCATCCCGCGCCCGGCGACATCCGTCAGCGCCGCCAGCGGCCAGGTCATGTGCCCCGCCATCTCGCCCTTGGGCACCACCACCAGCCGCAGCACGCGCTCGCCCGCCGCCCCCTCGCGCCGCCCGGTCTCGCGCGCGCCCAGGATCACCCCGGCCGGCACTCCCGTCTCGCGCAGCAACCGCTCGAACCGCTGCTGCGCGGTCGCCTCCCATCCCTCCAGCGTGCCCCGCCGGTCGAGCAGCAGGTCCTCCGCCTCGATCCGCACCAGCAACTGCACCGTGCCATCGGCTGCAAACACCGCCCAGTCCGGCTCCAGCAGCGTCTCGCCCCCGTCGAACGCCACCCGCAGCTCCTCGGGCAGCACCGGCCCGCCCGGCGCCCCCGCCACTCGCTCCGGCGCCCAGCCCAGCACGTCGCGAAACAGCGCCCAAGGTCCCTGCGCCAGCGCCTGTGTCACCGCCTCGCCGTCCGCCGCCGTCTGCGGCACCGGCCACACCCCGATCCGCGCCAGCGCCGCCGGCGCCACCACCAGCCCCTCCGGCTGCAAATACCCCAGCCAGTCGTGCCGCCCGCCCGAAATCGTCCCGCTCATGCCGCCGGCCACAGATAGACGAGGCCGATCGGCTCCAGCCGCGTCGCGCGCACCCGCGCGGCGGCGCGCAACCGTTCGGGTTCGCGCACCAGTTCGTCGTCCAGCCGCGTCGCCGCCCGCTCCCAGGAACGCCGGTCCGCGGCGCGCTGCCGCGCCTCGGCGGGGTCGAGCAGCAGTGCGAATTGCCGGTCGTCTTCACCCCGCTCGCGCCGGATGCGCGCGATCCGCTGGCCCAGCAGCGTCTCCAGCCCGGCCGCCTCGCTCGCCGCCCGCTTCGCCAGTTCCGCCGCTACCCTTTGCCCGCGCGCGGCGGCACGGCCCTCCAGCACGCTCCGCAGATCGCCCACATCCGCCAAAGCATGCGCCGTCGCCCGCCGCGCAACCGCCGCCCCGGCGGTCCGCGCGCCTGCCAGGGCGGCGATCAGTTCGTCCAGCACGCGGGCCTCCGCGTCACGCCCCTCGGCCAGCGGGCGAAGCGCCGCCCCGTCCCGCTCCCGATCCCGCCAGTCGGCCGCCACGCTGAGCACCTCCTCATGCAACCGCGCGGCCCGCTCCCCATACAGCGCCAATCGCCCGATCAGCACGACCCGCGGGGCAGGGGTGGCGGGCGTCTCGATCACGCAGGCCCGGTCCAGCCCCTGCTGGAACCCCGCCGACAGAAACCGTCCCAGCAAGCGCCGCACCAGCCGATGTTCCAGATGCAGTTGCACCACGTCGCCGGCGTCGCGCCCATCGGGCAGGATGGCGGGCGCAAAGCTCACCCGTCGCACGCTCGCATCCGCGCTCGCCCGCCATTCCCCCGGCCGCTCGCCCGGCTTCGGCCCACGCGCGCGCAGTTCGTCCAGCATCGGTTGCCAGCTCGGATCGCCGGCAAAGGCGGGTGCCGCCTGATCCAGTGCGAAGACCGGCGTATCGCCCACCGCACCGGTCGCGCCCCATCCGCCGCCCGCCCGCGCCAGCGCCAGCCCGACCACCGACTGCAACTCGCCCGGATCGACGCCGACCCGCGCCCGCGCCTTGTCCAGCATCGCCGCCAGATCCGCCTGTTCGCGCATCAGGCGCGCGCGCCGTGCCTCCTCGCCGTCATCCAGATCGCGCACTGCCGCCCGTACGCGCTCGTCCGCCTCCTCGTCGCGGATCCGCTCGGCCAGATCGTGCGCCGCCGCCCGGTCGATCCCCCGGCCCAGCCGATCGGCGATACGATCCCCCAGCACCTCGCCCGCCGACCCCAGTTGCCGCCGGATCGCCTCCGTCTTGCGCACCAGCGCGTCCAGCACGACATCCTCGGGCCGCTGCGCATAGACGAAGTAGCGGCACGTCACCGTGTCGCTGGGTTGCAGCTTGCGGTCGATCCGCCCGTTGCGTTGCTCCAGGCGGGACGGGTTCCACGGCAGGTCGACATGGATCAGGTCGTGGCACTGCGCCTGTAGATTGATCCCCTCGCGCGCCGCATCGGTGCAGAGCAGGATACGCAAGGGCGAGGCCGGATCGTTGAACGCACGCTTGATCGCCTCGCGCCGCTCGGTCGAGGTCACACCGGTGAAGCTGTCGATCCGCGCGACCTCGTCGGCGTCGGCCGGGTTGAGCAAGACCGACAATTGTCGCTGCAACCAGCGCCGCGTGTCCTCATATTCGGTGAACAGGATCAGCCTTCGGTCGCGCCAGCGCCCCTCCGCGTCCAGCAGGTTCGCCCGCGCCCAATCGATGATCCAGCGGACACGCGCATCGGGGGCGGTCTTTGCTGCGTCCGCCACCACCAGCATGGCCGCGGCATGGTCGCGCTCGGCCATCAACTGCGCCGCCGCCCCGCCGGCTGCCATCGCGGCCGCCTCGGTGCGGACGGCCTCGGCATGGTCCAGCCGTTCGAAAGCCGCGTCCTCTTCATCGGCGCGCTCGGGTGCGTCGGGGTCTTCGTCCGCGACCGCCGGCTGCGCGGTTTCGCCCGCGATCAACCGTTCCAATCCCGCCAGATGCACGCGCAGCGTCCGCGCGAAAGCCGGCACCGACGACAACAGCCGCTGCTGCAACCCGACAAAGGCCAGCCGTGCCCTGGCACCCTGCGCCGCCCCCAGCGTCCCGATCCGCCGTTCGCGAAGAGCGCGATAGTCCGCCAGCATCGCGGCCAGCCGCAATTCGGGGGCGTGCCGGTCGAGCCCGTCGATCACCACCGGTTCCACCACGCGTTCGGGAAAAGCCTCGCCCAGTGCCCGCAGGTCGCTTTTCAGTCGCCGCACCATCACCGGCTCCAGATCGGCGGGCCGCACCGGTACGCCGCGCGTGAACCGCTGCGGATCGAGCAGTTCCAGCAGCGTGGCAAAGCTGTTCGGATGCCCGTTATGCGGCGTCGCCGACAGGAACAGCCGGTGCTCGAAGCGGTCGGACAGGTCACGCAGGCTGCGGGTGAACTGGCTTTCCACCGCATAGCGGCCGCCACCCGCGGGGGCGGCATGATGCGCCTCGTCCAGGATCAGCAGCGATCTGGCGCGGAACTCCTCCAGCACGTCACGCAGGCCGGCCGCATAGGCCTCGTCCCCCAGCAACCGGTGCGACAGGATGAAACGCGATCCCGTCGCCCACGGGTTCGCGCCATAGCCGCGCCGCCGGCGCAGGCTTTCCAGATGCTGGCGATCGATGATCTCGAACGACAGGCCGAACTTGGTCTGCAACTCGTCGCGCCACTGGCCGGTCATCGCCGCGGGGGCCAGCACCACCATGTAATCCACCCGCCGCCTGAGCAGCATTTCGCGCAGCACCAGTCCGGCCTCGACCGTCTTGCCCAATCCCACATCGTCGGCGATCAACAGGTTCACGCGCGGCAGGCGCAGCGCCTTGCGCAGCGGCAGCAACTGATACGGGTCGAGCCGGATACCGGCCCGGAACGGCGCCTGGAACAGGTCGCGTTCGGCGGCGGTCGCGGTGCGCCAGCGTACCGTGCGGAGGTAGGCCGAGAATGTTTCGGCATCTCCGCCGCCGCTTGCCAGCGACGCCCAGGCTTCCTCGTCGCGCAACCGCGCGTCCACCTCCGCGCTCCACAACACCTGCGCGTCCTCGCCACTGGCATCGTCGTCCACGCACGCCAGCCGGTGACCGTCGAACGACGTTTCGGGTTGTTCCTCCACCAGCCACAACCGGCCACGCAACGATACGAACTGACCCATCGACGGCCCGCGCGCCGCGGCGGCGGCCGTGCGACCCCCATTCGCCTCAATCACCTGGCATCGTTCCTTCCATCCACCGTCCGGTGGCGGGGGGCCTGTTTGGGAACAACCGCGATTGGCTCCGTTTCTGCGGAGCCGGCCATGCTGCCGGGGGCAAATTCCTCCGATATGGAGCAGACGCGGACCGCCCCTTGCCACCGCAACCCCCGGTCGATGATATTCCGGATCGAACCGGGGGGATGATGACGGCGACAGGGGCGAACGGGCCATGGGCCAAGCTGACACGCAATGCCGACGGCACGGTCGCCGCGTTGCTGCCGCTGATCGATCATTGCCTGGACGTCGGCGCTGCGGCCCAGGCGTTGCTATCCGGCGGTGCATGGTCCCTCTGGCTCAGCACGGCCGCGGGGCGACCACTGACCGCGCAGGACCATGCCCGCCTGATTGTGCTGGCCGCGTTGCACGATCTCGGCAAGGCCAATCGCGGCTTTCAGGCGCGGATCGACCCGCATGCGACCCTGATCGGCCATACCGGGCAGGTTGCCGCACTGCTGTTCCATTCCAGGTTGAAGACCGGTGCTGCCGCCACGATGCTGCGCCACCTTCTCGCCTCATGGGGTGCGCATCACCATTTCGCGGCCGCACTTGCGCATCACGGCAGGCCGCTGCCCGAACTGCGTCGTGGCGCCAATCTCGATTCCGAATTGTGGATGAAGCACAGCGTTCACTGGATGCCGGTGGGCGACGACGACCCCGGTGCCCATGTGGTCGCGTTGATCGATGCCGTGCGGTCGCGTTGGCCGCTAGCCTGGGAAACGGGCGAGCCGCTGCCTGGTGCACCGCGCTTCGTCTCGCTCTTCGCCGGATTGGTCACGCTGGCGGACTGGCTCGGCTCCGACACGCGGCGGTTTCCCGTCGCAGGCCCTTATGGACGGACGCGGGAGGCACTGCGCGAGGAACAGGCGCGCGACATGGTGGCCACGCGTGGCCTCCTGCCGCTGCCGACGCCTGAAGGGGACTTTCACGCTGCGTTCGGACGGACACCCCATGGCTTCCAACAGGAGGCCGCCGCTGACGATCTCGGTCCCGTCGCGCTGATCGAGGCGGAAACCGGCTCCGGCAAGACCGAGGCCGCGTTATGGCGCTGGCTGGAACTGCGCCGTCGCGGCGAGGTGGACGGCCTGTATTTCGCGCTTCCCACGCGTGCAGCGGCCGTCCAGCTTCAGCGGCGCGTGAACGACGTGCTGAAACGCGCCTGGGGGGGCGGGGCGCCGGAGGCGGTTCTCGCCGTCCCCGGCTATCTCGTGGCCGGCGACACGCAGGGGCAGGAACTGCCCGGCTACGAGGTGCGCTGGGACGATGGCGAGCCCGGCGGCGCCGACGATCATCGCTGGGCGGCGGAGCGCGCCAAGAACTTCCTTGCCGCCCGCGTTGCGGTCGGCACGATCGATCAGGCGCTTCTCGGCGTTCTGCCCGTCAAGCATGCCCTGTTCCGTGCCGGTGCGCTGGCGCGCAGCCTGCTGGTGGTGGACGAGGTTCATGCCTCCGACACCTATATGTCGACGCTTCTCGAACGCCTGCTCGACAATCATCTCGCGGTCGGCGGTCAGGCACTGCTGCTCTCGGCAACGCTGGGTGCGGAGGCGAGGGCGCGCCTGCTCAAGACGCCGCTGCCGCCGCTGGCCGAGGCGCAGGCGCTACCCTATCCCGCGCTGTCCGGTCGCGGTGCACCCTTGCGCGCCGCCACCCCCGTCGCGCGTTCGGCCAAGCATGTCGCGATCGAGACGGCCGGGTTGATCGGCGACCCCGACGCCATCGCCACGCGTGCCGTCGCGGCGGCGCGAACGGGCGCCTCGGTGCTGGTGATACGCAACACCGTCGCCGGCGCGGTGCAGGTTGCGCAGGCGGTGGCGGCACTTGCACCCGATCTCGCCTTTCGCATCGGGGACGTTCCCACGGTCCACCACGGCCGCTTCGCGCCCGGCGACCGGCGGCTGCTCGACGCGGCCGTGGAAACCGCGTTCGGCAAGGGCAGGGCCGCGCGCGGGCAGGTGCTGGTCGGCACGCAGACGCTTGAACAGTCGCTCGACATCGACGCCGATTTCCTTATCACCGATCTGGCGCCGATGGACGTGCTGCTTCAACGGATCGGCCGCCTCCACCGCCACATGCGCGACGACCGCGGCGCCCATGCGCAGGCCCGCGCCCTGATCCTGCGCCCCGCCACGCGCGACCTCATGGCCGCCTCCGGCCCCCGCCACGGCCTTGGCGGCGTCTACCCGGATATCCTGCAACTGGAATCGACCCTGCGGCTGCTGGAAAGCCGCGCGCATGTCATCATACCGGACGATAATCGTCACCTTGTGGAGACGGCACTGCATCCCGGATCCATCGCGCCACTTGCGGCCACGCTGGGAACGGCGTGGACAAACCATGCGGCAAACCAGTCCGCCAGCTTCCACGCCGCACGCCACACTGCCGGGCAACTCGCCCTCGATCTTTCCATGGATTTCAATCTGCTGGATTTCACTTCGAACACCGAAGACGCCACCACCCGCCTCGGCGCTGCCGAC